>JAEYQZ010000181.1 GCA_023409695.1 Methanobacteriota archaeon
AATTCTGTTTTCTCTTTATATCGCGGTATCATATGCCAGTGCACATGTGGATTTGGAGGATCATTAAGGTAAGATGAATTCATCAAGCAGCCCCAGTTAAACATAGTGGAATTAAATGCCGTTTTAAGTGCATACTCTAAATTCTTAACAATTTTACTAAATTCCTGCCATTCATTATCATTTAATCCGGCTAAATCTCCTTCAAACCTTTTTAAAGCTATAACACATGTTCCCAGATTCCTTTGATCAGGTGCAAGTAGGATAATCCAGTATTCTGTTTCAGCTATTAAATCCCCATAATTATAGTCCTTTAATTTTTCAAAATACTTGCATTCCATATCCATTCCATTCCTGGCGTTTTATATTAATAATATACTGCATAGATACATTTTAATTTTATTGGCATTGAATTTTTATTAAATTTACAGCATCATTTAATACATCCAAAATTCAAAAATATAACCTAGAGTATTATGAAATTTGAGGATTTAACAGCCCAATTAACTAAAATGAGTCCTGCAGATAAAGATAGATTCATTGCAGAGTTAAAGAAGGATTGTATCTGCCATGAATGTCCAACATATAATACATGTACACAAAAGAGCAAAGAACTTCTTTTCTGCATTTCAGGTGAAAGCAGGTGCCCAATGGATGAAAGGATATGTCTATGTCCCAAAGATTGCAGTGTACATCAAAAATATGATCTGAAGTTATCCTTTTACTGCTCAAGAGGTAAAGAAGTAGAAAGACGTGATGAAATGTATACAATAAATATATAATAAATAAAAAATAGGTGTTTGAGTTGAATGCACTTGTTTACTGCCAGGATTATAAAAAGCATGATACTGGAAACCATCCTGAAAACAAAGAACGTTTAAATGCCATAATTAATTCTCTAAAAAATGAAAGTATTCTCAATAAAATCCATTGCATTTGCCCTCCAGCCGCAACAAAAGAGGATATTTTAAGAGTTCATTCCAAAGTTCACGTTGAACACATTAAATCTTTCTGCCAGAATGGAGGAGGATATATAGACTATGACACGTATGCATCTCCCCAAACTTACGAAATTGCAAAACTTGCAGCCGGCGGGGCAATTAAAGCAGCAGATTTAGTTTTAAATGGATATAAAAGTGCATATGCAGTTTTAAGACCGCCAGGACACCATGCGACAAGAGATAAATCCATGGGATTTTGTATATTTAATAACCTGGCCATATCTTTAGAATATTTAAGGCAAGAACGTAAAATCAAGAAATTTTTTATATTTGATTTTGATGTCCATTTTGGAAATGGAACATCAGAAATATTCTACGAGGATCCGAATGTCTTTTATATTTCCATTCATCAAAATCCAAGAACATTATTTCCTGGAGATGGATTTATAGAAGAAATTGGTAAAGGCGATGGCGAAGGTTATAATTTAAACATTCCAATGGCCCCAGGATCAACTACAGATGATTATATTTACATTCTAGATAAAATTCTTGAACCTGCCACATCTAAATTTGATGCAGACTTTTATTTTATGGATGTTGGGTTTGATGGGCATGTAGATGATCCACTTTCAAGTTTATCTCTTACTGATGAGTTCTATGAATATATAGCAGGTAAAATGACTGGCATTGCAGGTTCATTAGCGCTAATTTTAGAAGGAGGGTACAACTTAAACATTCTTTCACGGTGTAATGTTAAAATGATAAATGCACTAAATAATATAAGCCATGATAATTATAAACATGAACTGAAAGTTTTAGAAAGTACAAAGAATACTTTTAATAAAATAAAAGATGTATTTTCGCCATTTTATGAATTTTAGGTCTTATCTTAATCAACGAGGAAATATAAATTAAGGTTAAATAAATATTAACACATCAAAGAATTATTTTCTCCATACAATTTAATTAACGGTGATATTTATGGAAAAACTAAGACTCCATCAAGCTCAATTACTAATTGAAGAAGCAGGAAAATCTAAAACCACAGGTGAAAAATTTAAAAGCCCCAAAGAAGGAAATATAGATGTTAAGCTCTTTGGAGAAATTTTAGATGAACTCATTGAAGCAGAGGAATTTATTTATTCAAGCAGGCCCTCCCATAAACTCAATGAAAATGATGCGAACTTATTTTGCGGGAAAATTTTAAACGTGAGAAATAAAATAGATGGCATGCTTGCGGATTTTGGAGTCATCGAAAAGGAAAGTATTGAAGAAGAGATTAAAAAATTATCTGAAGGTCTTTTAATTTTAACAAGTAAAGGAAACTTTAGAAAAATGATATCCAAGTTCGGAGTTGATGCCCAACAGATACTTGTTGCAGGTGTACCTCTTGAAGTAGAAGATATGAAAATCATCAATCCTAAGATTCCTGAAGCTGCGTTAGGGGCAATTTCAAAGAAAATAGAGCACGTGAAAAATGACATAAATAGAAAAATGAGCAGCCTTAGCTTAGAAAAGATTTTAGTGATTATTGAATCAGATAAAGCAAGCGAACTTCTTGGTAAAAGAGCAGAAGAGATTTACGATGCAAATGTAGTTACCTTAGATAATTTAAAAGACTTGACACCAGAAGAATTTAAAGATATAATAATCAAAATTTAAGTTTTATCTAATTGGAAGTGATACATCTAATATCTTCCATTTAAAGTATTTCAGTACTAAATTTATTTTTATTTTACTTTGAAAATGGTTTTAATGAATATTTAATGATAATTTGATTACCTTTATAAATCATTAATCAGTATTTAAAATTATAAATAATTAAAAAACTAAAGATATAAAAAATTGATTATCAAATTAGATATACTAAATTATCATCATATTCAATATTGATAGTTTAGTAATACTAAAAAAATGGTTAATTTATGATCTACTTAAACATTTAAGTTCTAAAATACTAAATGATTATCAATCGGGGTGAAAAATTTTGTCTATCACATGTTTTCCAGACACACAAGATAAAGTACCCACTATCCCTGTACATCTTACAAGGGTCGGAGTTAGCGGGGTTAAAAAACTTTTAAAAATTGAAAGAGAAGGGAAAAGACCCATAGTACTTCTACCTACCTTCGACGCCTTTGTGGATCTTCCAAGTACACAAAGAGGGATCCACATGTCCAGGAACCCGGAAGCTATTAGCGAAGTTCTTCAAGAAGCTATGGAAAGCACAGCAGTTGAAATAGAAAATGTATGTGCTGAAATAGTAAGTCTTCTTCTTAAGAAACACAAATACGCAAGAAGGGCAGAAGTAAGCATGAAAAGCGATTTCATGTTCATAAAAAAGTCTCCTGTTACAAAAATGAAAACCCAGGAAATGACCAAAATCATGGCAGACGCCAGCGGTTACAGAGACGGGGATAAAGTTGTAATAAGAAGGATGATCGGTGCTGAGGTTGTCGGAATGACAGCATGCCCTTGTGCACAGGAATCTATTAAAGAAAGTTCAAGACAGAAACTTCTTGAGTTTTTAGATGAAGAAACAACCGAAAAAGTCTTAAATACCGTATCTCTTGCATCACACAACCAGAGAGGCAGAGGAATGATCATGATAGAAGTCCCAGAGCAGCATATGATCCGTGGTGAAGACCTTATAAGGATTATAGAAGACTCAATGAGCTCTTCAGTATGCGAACTTCTTAAGAGATCCGATGAAAATGCAGTTGTGGTCCATGCGCATGAACATCCAATGTTTGTTGAAGACTGCGTAAGAAATATGGTGCAGAAGATCGTGAATGAATATTCTCACCTTCCAGATGATACATTAGTAACTGTAAGACAGATAAATGAAGAAAGTATACACCGTCATAACGCATTTGCAGAAAAAGTCGCAATGTTAGGTGAGCTAAAGTACGAAATTGAAGGTATAGAAGAAGATAATCAGTCTGCTAAAACAATTTGTAACTGAGATCATTTTGGAGAGGATACTAAGTGAAGCCAATACACAAAATTGCAGGTCAGGTAATGGGCGATTTAGAAGCATTCCATGGATCAAAACCTGCTATAGATGCAGATAATATTCTCATTGTAAGAGGAATGTCAAGAAAACAATTCAATGAAGAACTGGATGAAGTTCTTTCAAATCTTTTAAAAAATCTCGGTGCACGCCAGATAGATATGTTTTCTGAAGAAGGCGGGAACATCATCGGAATAATGGACGAAAGAATAAGAGAAAGCATTAACATTCCAAGCGAAACCGACATTACCGGAGTATATCGACTTAAAGAATCTTTAGAAGCAATGAATTGTAATGTAGCATATACATTAGGTCTCATTGATAATATTGGGGCTTTTATCGTTACATGGAAAGATAAAAGTGGAATAGGCCCGCAGTTCGTTGAAGTTGTTGTTGCAAATATGGAATGATAAACTTCACTTCTTTTTTTATAAATTTTTAAATTACTATTTTTACAAGTGGATGATAACATGCCCGAATACTCAAAAGAAGAAATAATATCCCTTTTAAATGCAAAAGGTAAGGATATTCTATCTCTAATTTCTACCGCAGAGTCCAAAAGGGATACTAACACAATTACATATTCTAAAAATGTCTTTTTACCACTTACAGATATCTGCAGAAATGAATGTGGATACTGTACCTTTAAAAAAACTCCTGATGATAAAGAAGCGCGAATTTTAATGAATTATCAGGAAATTTTTGACACTTTAAAAGAAGCAGATAAATATAATTGTAAGGAGGCTCTTTTTACCTTTGGGGAACGCCCTGAAGAAACTTCTGAAGTAAAAACAGCGCTTGAGGATAAAGGGTATTCAAATATGGTTGATTATCTTTATTTTATCTGTGATGAAACCTTAAAAAATACTGGACTTTTACCCCACAGTAATCCCGGAGTTCTAAAAAAGAAGGAATTGGAAGTATTAAAGGAAGTAAACGCATCTATGGGCCTAATGCTTGAGAATACAAGTAAACGGCTTATGAAAACAATTGTACATGAGAAAAGTCCTGGAAAAGATCCAAAGTTAAGGATTAAAACAATTGAAAATGCGGGAAAATTAAACATTCCATTTACAACTGGGCTGCTCATAGGAATAGGAGAAACAATAGAAGAAAGAGCTGAATCACTCCTTGAAATAAAACGTATTAACGATAAATACGGCCATATCCAGGAGATTATCATCCAAAATTTCAAGCCAAAACCAGGAATCCCTATGGAATCGTGGAAAGAACCTTCTGTAATTGAGATGATAAAAATGGTTGCTGTAACCAGGCTTTTATTCCCAAATACTGGAGTTCAAGTCCCTCCAAACCTCAATAATCGCAATGCACAAGTATTTCTCCTTGCAGGCGCTGACGACTGGGGAGGAGTTTCACCGCTTACCAAGGACTTCGTAAATCCCGAAGCTCCATGGCCAGAATTAGAAGATCTTAAAAAAATGACAGAAGAAATGGGTTTGTCTTTAGATGAAAGGCTTCCAGTCTATCCCGATTTTATATCCTCTGAATTTTTAAGTGATCAAATTATAGAGAAAATTAATTCTTTTTAATCTATAACTTTAGCAATGATTTAAAAATAAGTTCTTTTAATAGAATGTAATAGCCTATTAAAAGATTTTGAATATTATCAAAAATTAAAAAAGAAAGAAAAAAATGATTATTTTTATTTACTTGCAATAAACCTTTTATATATTTTCCTTTTGTAAAGAGCGTTTTCAACCGTGTATTTTAATTGATTTTCTTCAAGGGGTTTAAATATATATCCATATGGTCT
>JAEYQZ010000022.1 GCA_023409695.1 Methanobacteriota archaeon
CAGCTATACTCTGGAGCTTACTTGCACTTGGAATTAAAGGCATTTACCTTGGTCCAATTGTACCTGCATGGATAAACGAAGACATTCTAAATGTCCTAGTTGAGAACTACGATATAAAAACATTGGGAGATCCAGTAGAAGATATAAAAACAATATTGGGATAATATCCCCTACTTTTATTTATTTTTAAGGAGGTTCTGAATTATGAGCGAACTTATTTCAAAAGTCTTAAAAATAGAAGATTTAATTGACTATCAGGATGATTCTGTAGTGAGCAGGGAAATTATAAGAAAAGATACAGGAACAGTGACAATATTTGCTTTTGATAAAGGTGAAGGTTTAAGCGAACATACTGCCCCTTTCGATGCTATGGTTCAAATTATTGATGGTGAGGCTGAAATCACCATTTCGGGTAAGAAAAATCTTTTAAGTGAAGGTGACATGATTATTATGCCTGCAAATGAGCCTCATGCACTTAAAGCTATTGAAAAATACAAAATGATTCTTACAATGATACGATCTTAAAATATATGCTTAAATTTTTAATTCTATTTTTAGATGGAAAATACGGTTATTTATTTTGTTTTAAAGTAAAATAAAAAATGAATTTCACCTCTTTTTAACTATATCCATTTTAAAGCGTAAAATGCTCTGATCTTAATCATTTTTTACAATTACATTAAGATAAGTAAAGCTTTAATTTTTTGAAAGCTTAAGGGGACGCACCTGGACACTTTAAAAAAGCAGAAATGGTAGCGTCCAGGGAATCTAAACCAATCCCCAATTGAACCAAAATCTCAATTTACCTTTTAAATCATTGCAGAACACTGGAAGGTGATATTGTGTTCTGAAGGCAGGTATGGATAATTCAAGGACTAATTGATCATAAGTTAGTAATAATTTATATCTTTTTTGGATTATTAAAAAATAGATCATAAGTTGTATTATACTTCAAAGACATTGAAAATTACTCTTAATAACTGCATATGCCAAATGTAGGGATAAAAATGTTAATAACTAATACTACTGATTTATGGTTATTTTATTTTTGTTCGTAGCTGTTTTTTCTATTTTTTGGAAAAATTTTAATAAAATTAAATTTAAAAAAACGAAATAATTTTTTATATTTAACCTGTTGAAAATGTAAAAAAAAATGATTTAATTATTCATTTAAAGGTTCAAATTGATCTTTTCCAACTCCACATATTGGGCAAAGCCAGTCATCAGGTAAATCTTCAAAAGGAGTACCTGCATCTATTCCAGACATAGTATCGCCTTCTTCAGGGTTGTATATATAACCACAGGGAATACATTGATATTTTTGCATTAATTAACCTCCGTTCTATTTTTTGTTTATTATTGTTTTAACTAATATTTAACCTTAAATGATAAAAGCGGTTCCAAATTAAATAGAGTAATATCACCTGAAACCAAATATATACACCTCATAGAAGCAATTCAAGAAGCTGAACTTAGATTTTTACTTGCAAGTTTGAAAGGTGAAACATTTCATGTTTCTGGAAAGGGTCAATCTAAGATTTCAAGTAAATGATGGAAAATACAGAATTAAAAAACAAGTTATATAATAACAATAATAATAGTTTTATAATATTAATATACTAAGGAGAGTGTTAGAATGATCGAATTAAACGAAGCCATAGAAGAAGCTATGAATTACGCTAAAAAGGTTTATAAAGATTCTATGATGGAGAATATGAGGGTAGAAGAAGTAGAATTAGGGGATGATGAAGAAAACTATTTAATTACATTAGGATGGGATGATCTTTTTAAGGATATAAGGTTTAGTGGAGCAACTCCAACTATAAAACGTGTTTATAAAGTTTTCATTGTAAATGCAGAGACTGGAAAGGTTAAAATGAAAGTTTGGAAATAAAATATGTTTAACTTAATTGATGACTTCTGTAAAAACACTGGAAAAGAAGTAGTGGCTGATGCAAACGTACTCATTTTATATTTAGTAGGTTCAACTAATATAAATTACATTAAAAAGGTTAAAGCTACGAAAATTTTTAGTGAAGATGATTATTATAACTTAAAAAATATTATAGAAAGATTTGAAACAGTTCTCACTACTCCAAATATATTAACTGAAGTTAGCAATCTTGCTGGTCAAAAGAAAAAATACGAAAAGGAGTTGTATTTTAAAGAAGAGTTATTTGAAAACTTTGGTGATTGGATATGCAAAAATAGCACTGTGGAAAAATTCATAATAAGCGAAGAAATTACTAAAGATCATGTTTTTAATCGTTTAGGCCTTACGGATACGGCTATTATCAAACTATTAGAAAAACAATCAGGAGTTATTACTACAGATCTAAAACTTCGCTTAGAACTTGAAAATAGGGGACTTAAAGTTTTAAATTTTACTTATTTAATGAAAAAGAAATAAATTTATTTTATCAGATAATTAAAAGCCTGTTTTTATTAGAAAAGTCCTAATTGAGCTCTACTAAAGCACTATAAATCCTGTATTTTGCAAATAATGGGAATAAAATTAAATTCCCAGTAGCAAAGATGAGTGACCTTTTATAGAATCCATTAGTTGGATCCAGAATATAGTCCTAGAATAGTAACCCCTAGCGGGAGATTAGGCCTTTAGAGAAATAGAAGTGATTAGTTCCTTAGGAGAGCTTTGCAGTATTTCAACCCAGATAAGAAAGACGGTAGTTCTATTGAAGGTGCAGATGAATTCAATTAAAGGCACCAATCAAGTGAATTCTATTAAAATAGACTGTTAAAGTTTCAAAAAAATAAGTTTTTAGATTTAAAAAATATTTAAATTAGAGGATCTGGTATTTTAGCGTTAGGTTTATTTTTTAATCCACCTATTTTTTCAATTCTTCTTTTTAAAAATTGTTCTCCAGCTTCTGTAGCTCCATATATAGGTATGGATGCACCAGCACTGAATACTTCTCTATCTTGACCTATTTTATTAACGTATTTAGATGCACAGCTTGTGATAATATCTGCATTGTCAAATAGGGCGTTCGCATCGTCTTCTGACATTTCGGTAACATGAGCTGCATATATGTAAATAGTAATGTTTTCGTTTTTCTTTTCGATATCTCGGAGCTTTTTGGCATCTTCGGGGGATACGATGGAAACTGCAATATTTTTATAACCTTTATCAATAGCTTTTAAAGTACCATCGATCTGATTAATTTCCGCAGTTTCAGGGTTAAGAACATTTTCTGGTCCAATTGCATCTATAACTTTAGTAATTGGTGATGTTTTTATAAAAGCAGATATTCTGCCAGCCATTCCTTGAACAAATTCAGGATCAGTGAGAATTATTGTTCCGCATCCGTCGCTTACAATAACAGCACAATCAATTATATTTTCATCAAGAAGAGTGCTTAATGTTTCTGATACTCCAAAGGACATGAAATCTTTCATACGTAATGTTCTTTCGGGAGTGCACATTCCAAAATCTTGAATTCTGAATTCGATATTTTTTCGTATTTCTTCAGGTGTAATTTCTTTGATTCCTCGGTTTTTATCGAAAAGAGGGCAGTAATTAATTTTTGGTTCTCCTACCTCTATAACTTTTCCGTCTCTTATGACAACTTTTGCTTTTCCGAGTGCTTCGATTATATGTTCATCCATTGTTATCACCTTAAAATTGATCTAATTTGTACTATGTACAATGATTATTTAACTGATAGTTAAATTTAATTAATAAACTTTCATTTTTTAGTATGTGATTAATAAATGTTATATGGGGGACTATTAATGAATTCTATTAATGGCTTCTTTTTTATGAAATCTGATCAAATGGGTTCTTTAACGATTCCACTAACGTGGGAATCCATTAAGTACAACTGCGAACTTTAAACCTTAACAAGCGTCATACGCGTATATTACAAAGACAACATCTCTTCGAGGAGCCTGATTATTGTAATATACAGGCATATGGCGAAGTTGACAAATCTTCGATTTGTCGCGTCAAAAATTCATAGAATTTTTGACAGTTCGCATATCTAAAACTATCCCTCACACACCCACCCACCTCCGGAGAAGACTGCGTCTAAGGACTGCATTAAACAAAAAATAAAAAATTTTTTGAATTTTATTTCACATTGATCTTTAACTTAATAATAAAAATCGTATATTGAGATATATATTTTAAATTTAATACAGTTTACTTTTTTTGAATAGGATTTAAATGTATATAATTCGCTTAATTTTAAAATAGGGATTATTGGATCTGAATTAATACATCATAACTTATTTATTTTAAAAGAAACATTTATTACTATATATATTGATTTTTTAGAGTCATATCAGTTAAATCTGTGGGTGGTAGAGAAGTGGATGGAAATGATAGCTTATATAAGGAAATATTTTCAAAATCTCCTGTGGGAATTCTTTTTTACGATAAAGAGGGTAATTTACTTGATGCAAATCCTTCAGCTTTAAAAATTGCGGGAGTTGCAAAATTAGATGATTTAAAATGCTTAAATTTGTTTGAAAATCCGTATCTTGCCCCTTTAAAGGAAAAGTTAATTAATGGAGGTATTGTCAAATTTCAGTCGCCGATTGATTTTGAAAATATTCGGAAAATAGGTTATTTCGATTCGAACAGGTCAAAGACAGGTTATTTAGATTATATTATTTCTGTTACTGATTTTGGCTTTTTATTGCAAATTCAAGATATTACTGAGTGTATAGAAACAGAGGATGAATTAAGACAAACACATAGTAATCTTGAAGAACAAGTAAAAAAGCGGACAGAAGAAGTTTATGCTGAGCGTAAACAGTTATTCGATGTTTTAGAAACATTACCTGTGATGATTGTTCTTTTAAAACCAGATTATCATGTTAATTTTGCTAACCGTGCTTTTCGTGAGAAATTTGGTGAGTCAAAGGGGCGACATTGTTATGAGTATTGTTGTGGGTTTGCTGAGCCTTGTGTATTTTGTGAATCTTTTAAACCTCTTGAAACAGGTAAACCTCATCGGTGGGAGTTTACATCTCCCGATGGTGAAACTATTATTGATGCGTATGATTTTCCTTTCACTGATATAGATGGTTCGCCTTTAATCCTTGAAATGGATGTTGATATTTCTAAACAAAGACATGCTGAAAAAGAATTAAAAGAAACCATAAAAGAATTAAATCGCTCCAATGAGGAATTACAGAGTTTTGCTTATATTACAAGTCATGATCTACAAGAGCCGTTGCGAACCATTGCTAGTTATGCGCAACTTATTGAAAGGCGTTATGAAGGTAAATTAGATAGTGATGCTGATGATTTCATTGAATTTATGGTTGATGGAGCTTCCAGAATGAAAGAGATGATCCAGGGTTTGCTTGATTACTCTCGTGTCGGAGTGCAAGGACATGAATTTACAGAATTTAATGCTGAAATTGCTTTGAATTATGCTTTAAATAATTTAGGAACTGCAATTAGTGAGGTTAATGCTGAAATAACGAGTGATGAATTACCAGTGATCTACGCCGATGAAAACCAAATTATACGTGTATTTCAAAATTTAGTAGGAAATGCAATAAAATTCCGTAAGGAAGGAATACAACCTAGAATTCACATCTCAGCTAAGAAAAAAGATAATGAGTACATTTTTTCAATTAATGATAATGGAATTGGATTAGAAGAACAATACAGTGATAAAATTTTTGAAGTTTTCAAAAGATTACATGCAATTGGTGAATATCAAGGTGCCGGAATAGGATTGGCAATTGTAAAAAGAATAATAGATCGCCATGGTGGTCGTATTTGGGTTAAATCTAAATTGGGGGTTGGTTCTACTTTTTATTTTACTATTCCAATTAAAAATAAGACTTGATTTTTACCCTTAAATTGCTTTATTTTCTAAAATAAGCTTTTAAAGAGTCTTTATAATATAATATTTTTATTAAAAATAAAAAGAGTTAAGGAAGGACATTATTTCCCTTAATTTATTTTCTTCTTGGTACTACTCCACCTGCAAATACTGCAAGTAAAGCCAATACAAGCCCTGCAATTGGTAGTCCTGTTTTTCGCATTCCAATAGTCTTAATAGTGCTGCTTGCTGCGTTTACTGCATTACTTATATTTCCAGTATTTGGAGTATTATCTGGGGTTATAGTATCATCAGGATTTGGGGTTATAGTATCATCAGGATTAGATTGTGGATTCATCAGGGCCAGAATACTGGAAATTCGTCCAAGTTGTGGATCTAAATCGTTGATACATACATATAATGTTCCGTCAGGTCCGATTACTGGAGAGTTAACAATTTGAACGGCCAGTGACCATTTTACTGTTCCATCTGGGTTTAGAGCATATAAAGTATTTTGTGCTATACCATCCCCAAAGTAGATGGTTCCATCCTTCCCAATTACTGGACTATAATATATTGGATAGTTAATGGTATAATTCCATTTAGGGGTACCATCAGGTTTTAATGCGTAAACAATACCCTTATCATTATTATTATACCTTCCAACAGTGTATATAGTTCCATCATTTGCTATGGCCAATCCTGTTATCCATGTGTTTGTGTATGTAAAGTTCCATTTTTCGCTTCCATCGGGATTATACGCATAAATAACACTTGTATAATCTGTATAGTTATAATAGAATGGTGCAATAATAATAGTTCCGTCATTGGCTATCGCTGGTGATGTACGTAAATTAGTATAATAACTTGGATTTGGATTAATGATTTTCTGCCATTTTAAAGTACCATTTGGATTAAGTGCATATAATCGGCCGGTAATTCCGTAGTATGCAATATCTCCTGTAAAGTAGATGGTTCCATCAGGACCAATAGCTGGAGGCGCATAGGAATAACTACTACCTTGGTTATTAGTCGGTTCTGTGATGGTGTAATTCCATTTTAAAGTACCATTTGGGTTAATTGCATATAATATCCCATAAATCCTTGTACTGCTTGGAGTGGCTTGTCCCTGGTAATATCCTGAAGTGTATATGGTTCCGTCATTTCCAATAGCTGGAGAACTCCATCCTTCATCTCCTTCATTGATGTAACTCCATTTTAATGTTCCATCAGGGTTAAGAGCAAGCATAAAACCATTCCAATCTAGACCTGTCATAATAACTCCTGGTGCATATATGGTTCCGTCTTTTGCTATGGATGGTGTTCCTGTAAAGTAGTTGTATAATCCACTTTTATAGGTGTAGTTCCATTTTAAGGTACCATTTGGATTTATAGCTTTCAAATCAGCGTACTTATAATAATCATTATTTTGAGTAATATAAGTGGGTAAGTAAATGGTCCCGTCAGGGCCAACAGATGGAGTTGCACTCAAACTTTCAGATGAATTTATTGTATAGTTCCATTTTGTTTCATTGTTTTGTGGGCCAGTATATGGTGATTGTCCTGAATTCCGGTTATCTCCTTGATATTTAGGATATCCAGAATCTGCTAAAGTATCATCTTCAGCAGCCATGGCTGGAGAAATGGATAATACCATAAAAAGTCCTATTATAAGCATAAACATATTAATGGATATATCTTTTCGTTTCATTTCTTTTTCACCTCCCTTGTGCCTTATGTATAGAATAATAAATGCGTGTTTGTTCTAACTTTAATAAATATTATTGCATTTATTGTGATATTATTTGCTGTTTTATAAAGTTTTAATGATTATATTCACAATTATAATAATTTAAGATATTAATGAATATCATAATTTGGTGTAACAAAGAATCCATAGGTATCTGCACACAATACTCTGAATTCATATCTTTCAGTGGCTCTAATTACTTCATTCAAAAATCCATTTCCATGCGATGATTGCTTTCAGAGCTCTATAAAATATGAATGAAAAAAAAGAATTAGTCGTAGTTAAACAGATTATTAATCAACATGATGGTCTTTTTGGGGTGAAATTAGAATTTGGTGAGAGTTCAATTTTTTTATTTCACAATTAAAGAATAAGATAGACTTTTGAATTACTTTAAACAGATAATATATATTAAAAATTAGTTTTAGTTTCTTAAATTGTCTTATTTGCCCATTAGTGTTGTTTGAGTCTTTATAATTATAATTATAAATTTATAACTGTTATATAATTCTCTACATTTTCACTGAAGATTAATTGTAATTGTTAAAGTCAAAATATTCAAAATTTATATCTTAATTTTTAATGGGTATTGTAGCTATTAAAATGCTATTTTTATACGTAAAAAGTGTTCAAAAGGTAACTTATTTTATGTTTCATTCGTTTAGGGGCACTCCTTTACACTCCTATAGCAAGTGCCCCTACAATGTTTAAAATATAAGTTCTAATTTTGTTAAAATTTAAAAAATTTTAATTTTAAAAAAGTTGGCTACTTCCGTAGATTAAATGAATTAATTGAATGCAAACATGGAACAACATAGCCCTTACAGAATTTTAAAATTAATTTAGGAGAAATGATTATTTTAAAACTGTAAATATTAGTTTCAAGTAAGATCGCAAAAACGATGATATGACATCTATTATTAAGAATATAGCTTAATATCATACTAAAATAGTTCAATTGAATTTGGAAGTATGACATTTACATGTAAATTATACAATTTAATTTTTTACAAAAAGGAGATGATTTGAATTAGAGCGTGGATTTTATCTGCAGTGCATTTAGTATTTGGAATGATTTTTTTAGGTAATGGTATATCTGAATTTTTAAAATTAAATGTTCATGACGTTTCGGGAATGTATATGTGGTTTAACTTAGCTGTAGGAACTTCAATTATTATTTTAGGTATTTTATTTGCAAAAAATATATTTAAACCATCCCAAAATTCTTTCTTCAATATAAATTAATTTTCTATTATTTCAAAAGCTAATTTTAATTTCTTAAAAGCGTCCCAACATGCATTCTCTGCAGCTTTTTTGCTTTCAAAATAGAATAAATGCGAGCTGCATTTGCAATCAGAACAGCCAAATCTGTCAGTAGAAGCTCCTTTATTTGAAATTTCTACTGCAACATCACACTCCCATTTTTTTGGGCTTCTTTCCAGGATAACTTTTTTTACAGTAGCATTTGGGGAGTTTAAAAGGTAATCAATGTGCCAGAACAACTTTTTTTCTTTGGATAGATGCCTCCGCACCCTGCTGTCGATGGAATTAAGTGCAGATCCTACATACACATAGTATCCCTTTTTAAAGTCCATTTCGCCAAGTTTTCCCACTTTAATTGTTGAATTCTTGTTTAATTGGGTTATAAGACAGTATGTTGCCATGTAGTTACATATTACAGTAATTTTAGATATAATTTGTGATATAGTTTGGATATAATCAGAGATATTGTCTGACATTTATAAAAGAATTTTACTAACTGATTAATTTAAAACATTTTTTAATGGATTTCGATCTATTTTAGTTTCAAAGCTTTATTAAGCTAAATTTAATAACAATCTTGAATGGTAAAATTAAATATTGATATTTCTTCTCTTTTCCAATTTAATCTGTATCTTTTACCCTTCACTTATGGTACAACCACTTAATGTGGGTCAAAAAAATCTGAATATTTATTGAAAAAACAAAAAGCGTTTATTGAGCTTTTCCATCTCTGCAGAAATAACCCATAGGTTCTCCACTAGCCAGTTGATTTTCTTTCCAAACAGGGCAAGTAGCACACTGGCACATTTTATTTGTATCAATATCATCACATGTGGCTTTTCCAGTGGCACAGTACATTCTTGGAACCATTTTGGGTTGGGGCATCTTACCTTCCATCGTTTCCTGAAAGTCCATCTCTTTATTCTGTGTACACTGGCTATCTTCTTGTACAGGACAGGTGTTGCATATACATTTTTTTATATTTTCCATATTGAATTCAACTTTCATCCTATCACCACATACTTGTTTTATAATCAATAATATTTATATTTTGGCGTGAATTTAAATATACTCATAAATTAAGGAACATTTAATCAATTCAAAACTTATTATATCTTTCACATTCTTTACACAGCATATTCCATCCTTAAATTAATTTAGAATTCATTTAACCATTTAACCTTTGTAATCATAGATAATTCTCTATTTAAAGATATAAGGTCATTTATATCCAATTTACTAATATCATCCTTTCCAACAATGCGACATAAATTTGCCACTTCTTCTGTAGATACTCTCAAGAAGTTAGTCAACTTCTTTTTACCTTCATCTATGTCAAGCATTTTTAAAAGAGAAGGATTATGGGTTGTTATGCCTTGCGGACACTTTCCAGTATGGCAAATTCTATATTGTTCACAGTTAATCGCGATTAAAGCAGCAGTCGCTATATAAACTGCATCAGCTCCTAAAGCTAAGCATTTAGCAAAATCTGCAGAAGTTCTAAGACCGCCCCCTGCTATTAATGAAATATCGTCTTTAACATCAAGTTCATTTAGATAACGAAATGCCCTTGGAAGTGCAGCTATTAGCGGCATGCCTACATTTTCTCTTACATATAAATCGGTAGCACCAGTACCTCCACCAAATCCATCAAGAGATATGAAATCCACTCCTGCCTCAACAAGTATTTCAATATCTTTTTCTACTTTTCCACAACCAATTTTAGCTCCAATAGGAATGCCATCAGTTATTTTTCTAAGTGAAGAAATTTTTTCCTTAATTTCTTCAGGTGTGCGCATATCTGGATGATGTGCAGGTGAATATGCAGCTTCACCATGTTCTAAATTTCTAACCTCTGCAATTTCAGGTGTTATCTTACTTGCAGGAAGATAGCTCCCTTTACCGGGATATGCACCTTGACCAAACCTAATTTCAATAGCTGAGGCTTTTTTTAATATATCTGCACTAATACCAAAACGACCCGTTGAATACTGTATAATAATATTATTAGATGTATTCTCAAAATCTTCTTTAAGAACACCTCCTTCGCCTGTGTTGAAGGCTATTCCCATTTTAGAAGAAACTTCAGATATAATGTTCTTCACTTTAGTTGAAACTGCACCAAAACTAACAGCTGAGATCATAATGGGCGAAGATATAGTCAAAGGTTTACTGGCTGAAGGGCCTATAATCACCTGATTATTGACTTTTTCTTCTGCATTTAGAGGTATGCGATAAACTTGAGCAGGTAAAAATTGTAAATCATCCCAAGTAAACCTTAAATTTTTACGTGATCCCATAGAACCTACTATGCTGGAACCAATGGCACTTATATGTTTAATATTTACCATAGTTTGGTAGAACGAATCAGTTTCATTATGCTTTTTGCTACGCATAAATAAATTAGCTTCACTTATGCTTTCTTTACCACATAAATACAAATCTTTCAACTTATTTTCATTAAAAACAGGACATAAAAAACATATGCATCCTTTTTCATGTATTTCTGAATCACTTTTACCCACAGCACAATAAAGGAGTTCTCCATCACAATTGTGGGGATAGCTGGGACATCCTGAACATATGCATCTGTTTCTATTTTCTTCGGAATTTTCAATGTTATTCATGATTCCACCTTAGCTTCATGCTCTTTTTCCTCATCATAAATGTAATTACAAACACGGCACCTATACCTTACCACAAACTCCTCAAACTTCATCTTAAAATTTTATTGTGTTTCCTAATATATGTTAATCACTTATTGTAAATAAATTGAAATCTTATGGGAAATACTCTTAAGTAGAATAGAATTGTTTATTTTATTGAGGTATATTAATTCTCATTCTGAAAATAAAATTATATTACGAATAAAAAGGAAAAATTAATATTTAGTTTTTCATTTAATAATTTATCTATCTATTATTTCTATTATTGCCATTAAGTAATGTTATATCTCTTGAAAACTTTTTAATTAAAAATTAATTTTAGATTTATCCTAAATTAATTTAAGATTGAAGGAATATAATAATAGATATGTTAAATGTTAATTACAATCAGGGGAATATTTATAAACTTATTAAATTAGGAAAACCTCATTTTGCAATATTTTTATTCTTTTATTTCTCTATTGGTGCATTGCTTGCTGTTTTATTCAATGCACAGTTTGTTTTAACTAAATTTATATGGGGATATGCAATTATTTTCTTTTCTACATGGGCAATCCATTATCATAATGATTATTTTGATTTTAAAGCAGACCATTATGTTACTCCAACGCCAATTTCAGGGGGTAGTGGAGTCTTAATAGAACATCCAGAATGGAGATCATTATCTAAAAAAATAGGAATTATATTTATAGGCCTATCAATTATTATTGCAGCGGTTTTAACTGTTGTTTACTCATATACAATATGGTTCTTTGTATATGTTATATTTTCCAATCTTTTAGCATGGTTTTATGCTGCCCCTCCAGTTAAATTATCATATAGGGGGCTCGGAGAATTTGGAAATACGGCTATTGGGCTATTATTTCCAGGTTTAGGATATTTTGCTTTAATGGGAACAATAGATATTTCTTTCCTAATTTTTGTAATTCCACTAGTATTTCTACAATTGCTATTTACTTGCAGTGTAGAGATTCCAGATATGGAAGGAGATAGATTAGCAGGTAAAATGACATGGATTGCTACTAAAGGCCGTAATTTTGGTTTTAAACTCATAGCAATTTCAGGATTATTTGTTACAATCTCATTTCTTATTCTTTCTTTTATGAATTTATTTCCTCCAGTCATTGATTTTAGAATACTTGCATTAATTTCATTAATTCCACTTAGTTTAGGGATTATTGAAGTAATAAAAATGCCTTTAGGTAAAGAATCCGCAACTAAATATTGTATATACAATCTTGCAGCAATTCTTTTGACTCTTGTTTTAATCAATTGTTACCTAATTTATGTAATATAAAAAAGTATTTATCAGTTATACAGGGGAAAACTATGAACTATAACATGAATTTCGTGCTTAAAATTATTGAATTAGGAAGACCTCAAATTTTAGCAGGTAATTTTTTATTATTTATAATGGGAGCTTTACTAGCACTTTTATTCAATGCACAATTTGACTTAAATAAATTTATATTGGGCTATTCGATACTATTTACAGCTCATTTGGCTGTGCATTATGGTAATGATTATTATGATGTTAATGTAGATAAGCATAATCAACCAAACATAGTTTCAGGTGGTAAAGGAATACTGGTTGAAAATCCAGAATTGATGAATTTATCAAAGAAATTATCAATTATAATTACATTTTTCTCTCTTGCTCTTACAGCATTATTTACTATTATATTTGAGTATCCAGTTACATTTTTCCTATTTTTCCTTTTTGGGAATCTTTTAGCATGGTTTTATACTGCACCGCCTATTAAATTAGTTTATAGAAGATTAGGAGAAATTGCAAATATAATTGCTGTCATTATTTTTTTAGGAGCTGGTTATTTTACATTGATGGGAACTTTAGATATTCCTTTTTTAATTTTTTCTATACCTATCGTATTTTTACAAATAATTTTTATTTGTAGTTTTGAAATTCCAGATATGGATGGAGATAAGTTAGGCGGTAAAACGACATGGATTGTATCATGGGGTCGAGAATTTGGATTCAAAGTAATTGCTATTTCAGGATTAATTGCAACAATTTCATTTTTTCTTTTACAATTTACCAATTTATTCCCTTCAAATATGGATTTTCGAGTATTGGCTCTAATTTCATTAATTTCTTTTAGTTTAGGAATTATAGAAGTTGTTAAAAAGACAGAAAATCGAGAAATTGCCACAAAATTTGCTAGAATTAATGTTGTAGCCCTTTTTTTAATGTCAATTCTAATTGATAGTTACTTTATCTATATTTTAAAAGTTTGAAATTCATATTTTGGATGTAATGTAACTTTTTAGGAGGCTCTCTTTAACTTTTGATGGATCTAGCTAAATTTTTATGATAGATTTTTATATATAACTCGGTTATAATTGGAATTACCTAAATATTATTAGTACAATAATTTTTTAAGAGCAAGTGCATAGACATCGGCTATTGCATCTGCTAAGTCAACTTCAATTGAACTATAATCTTTTTCAGGATTTCCAAGCACAATTTGGCCAATTATAATATCCTCATACTTAACTGGAACTGATAAAAATTGAGAAACTGGATCATGACCGTCTGGAATACCGTGAGCTGCAGGATGAACCTCTGGATTATGAATATAAAATGATTCACCCGTATCTAAAGAATAACCAAGAAGTCCACCATATGTACCATCTTTCCTAATCTTAAAACGGGCTTCACCCATATCTGCGTAACTCTGGCAACCCTCAGTCATATGTGTGAATGAAATTCCAACGCTATCTTTGTTTTCAGGATCTACATATGCCACGTAACAACTCTTGCTGCTTGTTAAACGCTTAGACTCTTCCATAATAATATCTGAAACTTTTTTTAGGGAAGAATTTGGCAGTATATTTATGATTCTTTCTCTCAGGGAAATAATATCTTTAGTCTCTATTTTAACTCCAGAACCCATCCCAAAATCAGATTTCTTTTGTTTTTTGCTTTCCATATGTTCACCCCTATTTTTATTCTCACAAATATACTTTTAACTTCTTATGCTATTTTATCCATTTTCTTAGATTATTGTTTCTTTTTTCAAATTTGTTTACTATACTTTCACTAATAAACAGAATTGGCGCCACTACTAAGATTAGAATCCAATCTGTTAATGATATAACGGTTGTTCTAAATATATTTTGAGTTATCATAATTTAGAAATACTATTTGATATTCAATAATTCTCTGTAATCAAGTTACATGCTGTTCATTAATCTTAATTTAAGTGTTTTCTTTTGTTTGTTTTTAGTTAATTTATTATATCAAAATAAACAAATATTATATCATGAAAACGAAATATATGGGGATTGGAGTGATATTACTTTTGATAGGAGTAGTAGCGTTCTCTGGATGCACTCAAAACCAGCAAAACGTTCCACCGAATACTGTATATATTCAAAATTTTGCATTTAGTCCAAATAACCTAACTGTTAAAACAGGGACAACTGTAACCTGGGTAAATAAAGATTCAACGACTCATACAGTAACAAGTGATAATGGGGCATTTACAAGTAGCAGCAATTTAAATCCAGGATCTAACTATACATTTACATTCACTAAAGCAGGTACTTATCCTTACCACTGTTCAATACATCCCGAAATGAAAGGTACAATTGTAGTTCAATAATTTTAAGAGTTGATTAAAATGTTGAGTAGTATAGCATATTTTCCCATCTTTGGAAAGCCCTTAATTCTTTATATAGGGATTACTACTCTTTCTTTATTTATCATTACGGCTTCAATAGGCCTAATGATTTTTAGGGGAGTAAGAATACCTTTTAAGTTTCATCCAACCTTTGCTATTATTGCATTGGCTTTTGGGATAATACATGGAACTCTGGCTCTATCAATCTATTTAAACTATTAATTTTATGTGATATTTTCTAGAAAAAATCATTTTAATTTTTATTTAGGCTTTAATAAATTGTGAAATATTATTTTTTGTTCAAAAGCACTTGAAATGATTATTTTTAGGTAGAAAGCTTTTTAATACATTTTTAATATAAATTACTTTGTAATACACTAATCTATATATGTATTACAAATACAGTGTAGAGGTGATAATGTGAGGAAACAAATAGGAATTCTTTTATTTGCTCTTGTAGTTGCAGTAGGATTTTCAGGAACCGCATTTGCACAACCTGTACATACTCAGACAGTTTCAATTCAAAACCATGCATTTCATCCAAAAATTGTCATGGTTAAATCAGGAACTACAGTAACTTGGGTAAATAAGGATCATGAAGCCCATACAGTGACAAGTGTTAACAGAAAATTCAGAAGTAGCGGCCATATAAACCCTGGAGCCTATTATAGAGTTACTTTCACTAAATCTGGCGCTTATCCTTACTATTGTTCAATACATCCATACATGAAGGGCGTAGTAGTAGTTCGAAGATAAATATATCTGATAACTAAAATAACAAGATTCAATTCAATTATTATTTATTTTTTAAAAATAAAATAAATTAAAAAAAGGAATTAATTATTTTTTCCACTAAAATTCTTTTAAAATACTACATTTTCTAAAAGTATTTTTAATTCAATTCCAATTAAGATTATTCCTCTAAATATTTCAATTTTATTTTCAAAGAGATGTCAGATATTGAGTTATGGCTTAATGGCATAATTCTATCGAATGGGCTAAAATAGTCATTTAACCAAATTTTTCT
>JAEYQZ010000218.1 GCA_023409695.1 Methanobacteriota archaeon
ATCAGGGCACATATCTGGTGCCAACATTTATAGCTATGATTTATAACAAAAAATCTGCTGAATCTGGAGATTTACCGGAATGGGCAGTAAAAAATGCCTTAGAAATAGTGGACATACATAGAGATAACGTAAAAAAAGCATATGAAGCTGGTGTTCATATTGCAATGGGTACTGACTGCGGTGTTATTCCCCACGGAATTAACCTGGAAGAATTAGGCTTTTTATGCGATATGGGGATGAGTGCAGAAGAAGCTATTGTAGCAGGGACTAAGACTGCTGCTGAATGTATTGGATATGATGATGAAATTGGTACCATTGAGGAAGGTAAATTGGCAGATGTTATAATCTGTAAAAAGGATCCTATTGCCCATATAAAGTCTCTTGGAAATCCAGATAACATAATAATAGTAATGAAAGATGGAAAAATTGTAAAAGACCTCAGAAATTGATTGTTCCAGCTTAAATTATATTTAAAAATATATGATTATTTTATACGCTCATGTTCATTATCATGTGCATGGTTTATACTTCATTGCTGGTTAATTTAAGTCGAACTTGTTTTAAAAAAAATTCCATTTATTTAATTAAAAATTACATAATAAGTTAAATAATAATATTTACACAACTCCAGACATGAGCGATTATAATATTCTTTTTCTAATCTCAATTTTAAACATACAGCTAACTGATTCTAATAAAAGAGATGATTTAAAGACCATTTATCAAATTTTATCTCCTGTGATTTTATAATTCAGAAACATAAACATAAAATATCCATAACTATGACTTTTGATTTAATTATACCAGTTAAACATACTCTTTTTATGCAAAATAATTAAATTAAAATCTCATTTATGCATTTAACAGTTAAGAAGTTAAATTTGTTTATTATGAAAATTAGAAAAATTTATAAATATACAATCTAAATTTAATTACTTCATATTTAATTTAAAATTTATAAGACGTAAATCACATTGAAAAATATTTACATAAATGGAAAATTTCAATTGCAAAGTCCCATTGACTTTGTTAATTTTACTGGAGAAAAAAAATGAAATGGTTGTTAATTGCACTGGCTATTTTAGCCCTCATTATAGGTTATTCTTATGTTACAGTCTCAAATGGCCCTATTCAGCCTTTAGGAAGACTTTCATTCGTTAAACTAGCCAACCCAGATTTTTACCCAGGACATCCTCATTCTGAACTTTTTGCCCAGGACGTTAATAAAACCGATTCTAAAGTAGGTTTAGTTGTTCACATGTATGGAGGTTCTAATTACCGTAGTTACCAGGAAGGAGACATTTACATAATTGAGGTGGCCTATATTGACACTAAAGGTGCAGGTTCGGTAGGTTTAAGTAATATTAACTTCTTAGACTCGCTTAAAGTAGCATTATTCGGTGTACCAGATGGTAGATATAAGTATATGTCCGATGGAAAGGTCTATAACACTTATGACGAGATGATGGCCCATGTTAATGAGCTTGCCAAAGAACACGGCCAGGAAGGCCCAATTCCAATGGCATATCACGGAAACGCTAGAATTGGTAATCCCGTCTTAGAACCAGGAGATGGATTCCCATTATACTTCCAGATACTAACAAAAACATACGGAATAATCCCGGCTTACGTTTACATGATCTCAGGAATGCTCGCGCCATACTTCAATAATCCATACAGAAACTTTGAACTAGGACACTCCTCTCAGTTACAGTACTATTACAACCAGGGCTTACTCAACCAAAACTACACACAAGTCAATTCAAGCACTAAAACATATTACCACAATCTATATCAAAGTAACCTTGCAAAAGAATATGAATAAGCTAAATAAGATTTAAATTAGCATTAAATCGAGTTTTAGGAAATTAATATCCTAATTCATTTATTTTTTTATTTTTAATTTAAAAATCAGTTAAAAAGCTTCTTTTTTAAATAAATCCGCAAGATATTCTACAAAATTATTATAATACTAAATCTACATATTATATCATACTAATTCATGACATTCTTGGAGGAGTTAAAATCAATCATGATGATTCTAACCATGAAATGGAACATATGCATCATGAAAAACATGCTGAAAAGAGTAAATGTATTGTTTGCGGTCAGCAGGTGAAAGAAGAGCATCGAGTACATGGTGAACATGCGCATAAAGGCATGCTTGAAGATCTAAAAAGAAGATTCTGGATATCATTAATTTTAACTATACCAATACTCACTTTATCCCCCACAGTTCAAGAATTAGTGGGATTAGGTACATCAATCAGATTTCCAGGGGATTCCTATATTTTATTTATTTTATCTTCTATTGTTTATTTTTATGGCGGCTATCCATTTTTTAAAGGGTTTTATAATCAATTAAAAATGCGAGTTCCTGGAATGGATACATTGATTTCTGTTGCAATTACCAGTGCTTATTTATACAGCAGTGCAGTAGTCTTTGGTCTCATGGGAGAAGTATTTTTCTGGGAACTTGCAACACTAATTGACATCATGCTCATAGGTCACTGGCTAGAGATGAGGTCAGTGATGGGAGCTTCCAGAGCACTCGAAGAGCTGGTTAGACTTATGCCCTCAAGTGCTCATAAATTAATGGATAATGGAAACACAATGGATGTTCCATTAGAGGAGTTATCAGTTGGAGATCATGTGCTTATTAAACCCGGTGAAAAAGTTCCTGTAGATGGTGAAATTATTAAAGGAAACACGTCTATTGATGAATCAATGCTTACAGGAGAATCACAGCCTGTTTTTAAGGATATCCATGCTGGAGTTATTGGTGGATCAATCAATGGAGATGGATCTATTACTGTAGAAATTAAAAAAACAGGAAAAGATTCATTTCTATCACAGGTTATAAACCTTGTTAAAGAAGCTCAAGAAAGTAAATCGCGTACACAGAATATGGCAGACCGTTTTGCAACAGGACTTACTGTAATTGCTCTTAGTGGTGGATTTTTAACATTTTTAGTCTGGTTTATCTTTACCTCATTTGGTTCTGAGTTTGCGCTGGAGAGGGCTGTAACTGTAATGGTAATTACATGCCCTCATGCACTTGGATTAGCAATACCCCTTGTTGTTGCAGTTTCAACAGCGTTATCTGCACAAAATGGACTTTTAATAAGAAATAGGGCATCCTTTGAAAAATCAAGAGATATAAATGCCATAATATTTGATAAAACCGGTACACTTACACAGGGAAAATTCGGCGTGACTGACATTCTTCCTTTAAGTGATGGATATGATGAAAATGGAATTTTAAAATATGCAGCTTCACTTGAATCCTATTCTGAGCATCCTATTGCAAAAGGAGTTGTAGAATCTGCAAATGAAACTTTTAATGTTGAAGATTTTAAAGCAATTCCTGGAAAAGGAGTTCAGGGAATTATTGAAGGTAAAAAAGTTGAAGTGGTTAGTCCAGGGTATTTAAAGGAAAAAAATATCTCTATTTCAAATGAGAACTTGAATGAACTCTCTTTCCAAGGAAAAACCATTATTTTTGTAATTATTGAAGGCAAACTTAAAGGTGCAATTGCACTTGCAGATATTATAAGAGAAGAGTCCAAAGAAGCGATTCAAAAGCTCAAAAATATGGATATTCAATGTATAATGATTACAGGAGATAGAAAAGAAGTTGCAGAGTGGGTAGCAAATGAAATTGGCCTTGACAAATATTATGCAGAGGTTTTACCTCAGGAAAAAGCTCAAAAGGTTCGAGAAATTCAATCTGAAGGTTTAATTGTGGCCATGACCGGAGATGGTATTAACGACGCTCCTGCACTTGCACAGGCTGATGTGGGAATTGCAATTGGTGCAGGGACTGATGTGGCTATTGAAGCAGGTGATGTTGTTCTTGTTAGGAGCAATCCTCTTGACGCTGTTTATGTAGTTAAGCTTGCAAAATCTACGTACCGCAAAATGCTCGAGAATTTACTATGGGGAACCGGATACAACGTTTTTGCAATTCCAATTGCTGCAGGTGTTCTTTTTGCATATGGAATTATTTTAACCCCCGCTGCAGGGGCCATACTAATGTCAGTAAGTACAATAATTGTTGCTTTTAACTCAAGATTCTTGAAAATAGAGAAATAAATGGAAAAAAATAGCATTTATAAAAAAAATAGGGGACAATCAATGGATAGAAACACCACACTTGTGTTAATAGTGTTAATTATTGCAATAGTAGTCATAGTGGCTATCTTTACATGGATGTGGATGTACACACCATATATGGGAGGCTATCACGGCTACTACGGCAATAACACAGGTCACGGTATGATGCATGGATACTGATTTTTCACGTGCAGAGTAACTAATAAATTTATGTAATAAATTTTATAAATTTAATATTACATAATGAGTGATGAGGTAGATGAAATCTCAAATTAGAATTTTGAACCACGTGAATGAGGTGATAATATGGAAAAAGTACCAAAAACTGAAGAAACCATGATAAAGTGCATCTGTAATGCATGCCCTACATATAATGAATGCATGCAGAGCGGAAAATTAGGAGTATTTTGCTCTGCAGGTGATGAAATAAGATGTTTTGAAAATGAACAAGGATGTAACTGCCAGGACTGTACTGTTTCATCAGATTTTGATTTCTCTAGTGTCTACCACTGTAAAGAGGGATCTGCCGACAGGCAAATGGAATCCAGATCAAGATAATTTCCATTATTCATTTTTTATTTGAAAATAAGCTGCCGGCCCATTTAAAAAATTATTGATATTATAATCAAACGTAAAAACGTGATTTAAATGAAAATTAAAGGTGTTGTAGTTTCAGGGACAAAAAAAGGTGCCTATTTTATGTCACAATCAGTTTACAGGGACCAATTTGAAGATAAACTTCATTTCAGGCCATTTGTTGGTACCTTAAATGTCAAAATTCAAGATAATGATGAACAAAAGGTTGAAAAACTTTTAAAGAGTGATATTCCCCAAATAAAAGGTGAAAAAACTTTTGGTGATGTAAAATTCAAAAAAGCGACTTTAAATGATGAAGTTGAAGGAGCAGTAATATTTCCAGAAAAAACACGCCATTCAACAGATGTTGTTGAATTCATAGCTCCTCAAAATCTTAAAGAAAGATTTCATATCAGTGATGGAAGTTCTGTAACTATAAATATTCCAGATTAAGTAAAAAATTATTTATATCCTGCTAATCATTTAATTTCAGCGTGCTCTCCTTAGCTAGTATAATATTTGTTATATCTACAGCGCCATGACTATAAATCCCCTTTTCAATAAGAGGGAGTTCAATATTGTCCGTTGTATCTGAAACATTTTGATAGCGCCCTTTCTCTACAAGATTATCTTCATATACAGCAAAAAAAGCTAAAAATAATACAAATGCTGCCATAATAATTCCAACAATGGCTAATTTTACAATCTCCCTCATGAGTTTCACCCAGTATCATTGATATTATTATTCTATTATATATTATTATTACTTATAACTGCAATGCTAAAATTATTCAAATTTATTAAAAAGTATATTAAACACTTAAGTGGCTTTTAAATTAATTTACATGAAAATTATTTTATTTCGATTCGGTACAAATATTACCTGCTTCAAAAAGAATTGAAATTAAAATTAAGGATTATTGATAATCTTTGACTCGATTTTGTCCACAATTTTTGATATCCTAACTGAAATTTCTGATTTTGGTTCTTTAATTACAACAGGAGTTCCAATATCAGAAGCAGAAGCTGTTTCCACATCTAATGGCAGTCTTCCAAGAAAAGGAATGTCCATTTCTTCAGCCAGTTTAGCACCCGTACCTTTACCAAATATCAAAATTTCATTTTCACAGTGGGGACAGATAAAGCCTGACATATTCTCAATAACTCCAATAATCGGAATATTTATATTTTTAACTAAATTAACACCTTTAATTACATCTTCTTGAACTACAGATTGGGGAGTAGTAACTAAAACAACACCATCTAATGGAATAGTCTGTAAAACCGTTAAAGGCTCATCCCCAGTTCCTGGAGGATTATCAATAATTAAAACATCTAAGTCTCCCCAGTTAACTTCTGCAAAAAATTGCTTTATTGCTCCAGTTTTTGCAGGACCTCTCCAGATAACAGGCGTGTCCTGTGAAGATAAAAGGAAGCCTACAGACATTACTTTTATTCCTTCTTCAGTTTTAACTGGTATTATACCCTCTTTAGTATACTCTAAATTTTTTCCTTCCACTCCCATCATCTTTGGAACATTTGGCCCGTGGACATCAGCATCCATAATACCAGTTTTATACCCCTTTTTTGCAAAAGCAGCAGCTAAATTTGCCGATACTGTAGATTTACCCACTCCCCCTTTTCCACTCATTACTGCAATTTTATGTTTGATCTTACTCATCCTTTTTATAATTTCAATTTCCTGTTCCATTACCGCTTTTTTACGCTCCTCTCCTTCAGAGCTCATTATTAATCCTCCAAAATTCATTAAACACTGATTCAAAATACACATCAAATAGAAATTTAAAAGTAAGTTCTAAAAAAAATGATATAGTTTTTTAGATTTTTTTAAAAAATTTTGTAAATATTCAAGTGATAATATATCTTCAAAATTATTTATAATTTTGGCTTTAAGTGCTGAATACAGCTTTCCAATCCGTTAATTACATCATCTTTTCTAAATATTACTCTCTTATCTTTTCAACTCAATTTTTTGAAGTTTAATGGATTATAGGTCTTGGTACTGGCTTAGAAACTAGCTTTGAAGAAGCCAATTTCTTTAAAGCTTTCTCAATCAGGAGCCCCGGGATAGAATATGACTGTACTTTGCAAGATAAAAGAGCTTTTGATGCAGAAGGGCCAATTTGACTTGCAAGTACTACATCACAATCTGAGATTAAATCAACACTCTTTGCAAGTGCTTTATCATGATTTTCTAACAAGTTTGGATCATCTGAAGGCGGAATATTTTTACGCATCCCAATGAATTCAGAATCTCCATTTTCTTTAATTTCAAATATAAGGAAGTTTGGGGCCTGGCCAAAATGCAGGTCTATATATTTCCCATTACTACTTGCAATTGCGACTTTTAATGACATGTATCTCATCTCTTTTTAAATTAAACTTCAAATTTAGTTATATTAACCAATTCAATGATTAATATCCCATTAAAGTAGATTATCCATCTTAAAAAGTTAAAATGGATTTAATATAACGATCGTTATATTTGTAAAAACTGGTTTAAATATATAACTACCGTTACAAAATTAGATATCTTAAAAACAGTTGCCAATTAAAAAGATAAAAAATAATTGAATGTACCTATTCTAGCACATTTAAACATATCTTAGACTTACAGTACTCTTCTCCCCAATCACAGAGTAATTTTAAAATAGGTATAACTGATTTACCCTTTGCAGTAAGCGAGTATTCTACCTTGGGAGGCACTTCTGCATAGACTTTCCTGTTAACCAAATCATCTCTTTCCAATTCCCGAAGCTGTTTTGTAAGCATACGCTGTGTTATAGCAGGTAATTCCCTATTAATTTCACTGAATCTTAATTTTTGATCTTTTAATGCCCATAAAATTAGTGGTTTCCATTTTCCACCTATTTCATCTATTGCTGCAGCTACTGGGCAGCAGTATTTTTTACTTTCAGTCATCAGATCACATCAGTTACTTATTAAGCCCGTATACAAAAATACGCCATATAATTTACGTTTCTATTCCCCAGATATACATAACCTGGTACTTTTATTGATAGTTAGTATACAAAAGTGTACTATATAACCGTTTTGTCTATACCTAATTTAAATACAATTAGTGTAATTTATATAGTATAGCTTGAAGTAAAAATTTTAGTTAAAAATAATTAAAAAGAGTTATATAATCATTGTTTAACTGAACATATTTAAAAATCAAATAATAAGAACTAAGGAGGAATTAAATAGTGTTCGATTCGACAACAAAAGCAGAAATTAAAATTTCAGGAATGAGCTGTGCCCACTGCGTGGCACGTGTTGAAAAATCTCTAAAAAATGTAGATGGAGTCAAAGAGGTTAAAGTAGATCTAGAAACAGGAAAAGCCAGTGTTAAATACAATCCTAAAAAAGTGGAACCTTCAAAATTAGAAGAAGCTGTAAAAGAAGCAGGCTACGATGTGATTAATTAATCACTACAAATTAGAAAATATAAATAGCTCCTAATGAGTTAAGAACTAAAAAGCTTTGATAAAACCTTAATTAATAAATTTAAGATTTGTATCTTCAAAGCATCGTTCACACACCATATTATTTTATCTTAGACTTTTTTTTCTTTATTTTAAAGCTATATTACTTGAAACTATTAGAAAAAATTATTAATTAAGAAAAACAAAATTAAATAGTATAATCACGATTAAGAGGTAAATAAATGGCCGAAGAATCTAAAAAGAAGACAGAGATTAAAGTTTCAGGAATGCACTGCGCTTCATGTGCTTTAAACGTTGAAAAATCTCTAAAAGATCTTGAGGGAGTTGAAAATGCTCAGGTAAACATTGGGACTGAAAAAGCCACTGTTGAATATGATCCTGAAAAATTGAAACTCACTGAACTGGAGAATGCCATAGAAAATGCGGGTTATGGCGTGGCAAATGATCATGTTATTCTAAAGATTGGAGGAATGAGCTGTGTAATGTGCGTAAAAGCCATAGAAGAGGGTCTTGGAAAACTTGATGGGATCAGTGATGTTAATGTTAACTTAACTTCTGAAAAAGCTTATGTTACCTATAATTCTGAAATTACAACAATTACAGACATGAAAAATGTAATTGAAGATCTTGGATATCAATATCTTGGCGTTGAAGGGGAAAAAACAGAGGAACTTGAAGAAGAGGTAAGATCCAAAGACCTTAGAGATAAAAGAAATCGAATAATTGTTGGTTTTGGATTTTCAATTCCTTTAATGGCTTTAATGTATTTAGATATTCCCCTTCCAATCCCCATGCCTTACTTCATGCTTATAGTTTCAATCCTTCCTTTTATCTATGTAAGCCATCCCATATTTACCGCAGGTTTCCGTTCACTCAAAAATAGAAACCTTGACATGGATGTCATGTATTCAATGGGCATTGGAGTAGCTTACGGATCCAGCCTGTTAGGTACCTTTAATATTATACTAACTCAACAATTTTTATTCTATGAAACTGCGCTTATGCTCGCGGCATTTCTAGCTTTAGGACGATATTTAGAGGCCAGGGCAAAAGGACAGACATCAACTGCTATAAAAAAATTAATCGGGCTGCAAGCAAAAACTGCCACTGTAATTCGCAGTGGCAATGAAATGGAAATCCCAATCGAAGATGTTCAGATGGGAGATACAGTAGTTGTTAAGCCTGGTGAAAAGATCCCTGCAGATGGAGAAGTTGTAAGCGGTGAAAGTTACGTAGATGAATCTGCGATTACTGGGGAACCAATTCCTGTATTTAAAAATAGTGGAAAAACAGTTGTTGGTGGAACTATTAACCAAAATGGATTATTAAGATTTAAAGCCTTAAAAATTGGAAAAGATACTGTACTATCCCAAATCATAAAACTTGTAGAAAATGCTCAGGGTTCAAGGCCGCCTGTCCAGAGAATTGCAGATAAAGCTGTGAGTTATTTCATTCCAACTGTTTTAACTATAGCAATTGCAGCATTTTTATTCTGGTACTTCATATCAGGAGCTACCCTTCTATTCGCCCTTACTGTACTAATTTCAATCCTTGTTATAGCATGTCCATGTGCACTTGGACTTGCATCACCTACTGCCATAACTGTAGGTATTGGAAGAGGAGCAGAGCTTGGGATCTTAATTAAAAATGGTGAAGCTCTCGAAATATCTGAAAAACTTACCACTATAGTGTTTGATAAAACAGGTACGCTTACTAAGGGAAAACCTGAGGTTACAGATATAAATGCAGTTGGAATTGATGACTTTGAATTATTAAAACTTGCGGCTAGTGTTGAAAACAATTCTCAGCATCCCCTTGCAGAAGCTGTTGTTAAAAAAGCACAGGAAGAAAATATAAATTTAGAAACAAGCCAGAATTTTGATACCTTTGGAGGAAAAGGAGTAAAGGCATTAATAAAAGGTAAAGAAATTATTATAGGAAATAGAGCTCTATTTAAAGATAGAAATATTGCAATACCTGACGAAATTGAAGAAAAACTATCTAAATTTGAAAATGAAGGCAAAACAGCTGTTTTAATTGCTACAGATAACTCTTTATCCGGTACAATCGCTATAGCTGATACATTAAAAGAAACTACCAAAGATGCAATTGAAAGGCTCAAAAAAGCAGGCCTTAAAGTAGTCATGATAACCGGAGATAATGAAAGAACCGCAAATGCAGTTGCAAGACAGGTTGGAATTGAAAATGTAATTGCAGAAGTACTGCCCCAAGATAAATCTGAAGAGGTTAAGCGGCTTCAAGAAGCGGATGAGATTGTAGCCTTTGTAGGTGATGGTATTAACGATGCTCCTGCGCTAGCACAGTCTGATGTTGGAATAGCCATAGGAAGCGGTGCAGACGTTGCAATAGAAAGCGGTGAAATTGTCCTTATAAAAAACGATATCATGGACGCCCTGGCAGGTATTCAGTTAAGTAAAAAAGTGATGGGAAGGATAAAAGAAAATTTATTCTGGGCCTTTGCATACAACACAGTGCTTATTCCTGTTGCAGCAGGGGTGCTCTATCCATTCTTTGGAATCACATTTAGACCCGAATTTGCAGGGCTTGCAATGGCATTGAGTTCCGTATCTGTTTTAACCCTTTCACTGTTATTAAAAGGGTATGTACCTCCTGCAAAGAAAGAGAAAATAGGAATAACTTCCTGAAATTTTAAAAAATCCAGAAAAGTATTCAGAATACCTGAATGCTCTATTTTTCTTCTATTTTTATCCATTAAAAAATAATATTAATTTCTTTAATCATATTAAAAAAATAATTTTAAAATTAATTTTTGAGTATTGAAATTAAAAACTGCCAAATTGAGGTGAAAAAAATGGTTTTAGATCCGGTATGCATGATGGAAGTAGATGAAAAATCCACCAAAAATGTAAGCGAGTATAAAGGTAAGAAATACTATTTCTGCGCTCCACTTTGTAAAAAAAAGTTTGAAGAAGACCCTGAAAAGTACGCAAAAGAATGACTAAATATTTATTTTTCTTAATTTTTGAAAACAAATTAAATATTATTTAATTAATTTTAAGAGACTCTTTTTAACCAATATTATTCAAAATTATTGCATATTAAATCTTAATTTCATGTTCTGAATATCTATTATTAATACTCTGTTAATTTTTATGAATAGAAACCTTTATATAGAAAATATAACAATTGTTATATTACATGATGAATATAACGATCGTTATATAATCACCTAAATATAGTTAGGTAATTAACAGCCCTAAGAGGTGCTAGATATGAGTAGCTGTAGATAAAATAAGAAAAGACATTGGAAATATATCTTTTAAACGGGGCTCATCTTCCAAACCCCGTTTAAGACCATTAACTATTATATTCGCTCAAATCTTGTAAACATTATTAATTGAAAACAAATTCATTCTCTGCCACCTATGAGTTATCACTTTAATCAATTAATAAAGGGTTCTAAACAAGTATCTATTCAAAATAAATCAAATCTGCCATATGAAACCTAACCGAAGAAATTATTTCCAATGCATAAAAATCGGCTTCGGTTAGGAAATTATGCCTTATCCAAAGTTATTTTTGAATTAATTAAAAGATCTCAAAGAAAAATTCTAAAATACATTCAAGAAATATCATTATCACTCTCTTTTTTCAAGGCTGCCAATTCTTTCAGTGCAGTATCTATAAAAGTAGGTGCCATGTAAGCTTCTATACCATAAGATGCTAGAGCATTAACAGCCCCATGAC
>JAEYQZ010000026.1 GCA_023409695.1 Methanobacteriota archaeon
ACTGTCTTTTACAGCTGATGCTGGAATATAGATTTGATACACATTATAAGCGTTTCTTTTTAAATTCATTTTGATAGAAAGTGTGTTACCGCTTATTGATTTGCTGATTACCATTGTTTTTCCAGTACTTAAGTTTTTCATGTAGATCTTAGACCAGTTAACACTTGATTTAATGTTTTCACTGAATTTAATGGTAATAGTAGCTGTTCTTGAAACTCCAGTAGCACCATTTTTTGGGCTGCTTGAAATAACTTTGGGAGCTGTTGTGTCATGTGTTGTGTTTCCAGTTGACACGCTTCCAACTTTGCTATCTAATGCACTGATAAACGCGTTTGCATCGCTGTTTTTCTTAGCTGATGAATCACTCATGTAAGTTTCGTAGATTATGGTAGGTATCCCTTTATTTGCAATAGGTACTGTAACGTACTGGGTACTTGTTGGATTTGGCGGGCTGTATGTCAATAAAAATGGCATAGCACTGATTATCTGGTTAGCATAGGTTTTGGTTATAGCAGTACTTGAAATTGGGTATAAAAACCTGTAGTATTCGTATCCACTATCTGCACCATGATTTTCGTGAATATCCACCACTAACATTGGATTTTCTTTAGAAACATCAGGTACTACGAATGCTTGAGCCAGTAATTGCCCATTCATCCTTCCTTTGCTGTAATCATCCGCATTCTGAGTTACATGAACCTTGTAAATAACATACCTTTTGCTGAGATTCGCTGATTTACTTGCCAGAGCATTGCTAACAGCAGTATGCATTCCATTTTCCTGTGGATGTACACCTACTATAATTATTATAGTCTTATTCGAACTTAGATTCCCGTAAACTTCTTTTTCCACATAACCATAGCTTGTACTGCCTATCACATTTGCGCCATTTGGTGCACTAATTGTTGACCATGAATTTACTGAAACGTAGTTTGGTAGTACATTATTTGTTTTATAGTAGTTGAGTACCTTTGAATACATATAAACCATTGATTCAAAGCTAATTGTTTCTCCTGTACTGTTTAATGTGGCATAATTAGGCGCTCGTCCATTGGAATCCATGTAAGACTTAACGCGGTTTGCAATATTTAAATATTCAGCTTTAGTGATATTTCTGCTTGTAATGTTTTCTGAAGGAGCAGTAGCGTTACTATAATCTTTAATAGCAATTGTTGCGTTTGATTTGTTGTTGATATTAGTCACTGCTGTAGTTGAAACTTCTAAGAATTGCTGCATATTCACTTGATTTCCAGATACATTCACAGTATTTGGAAGTGTGTGATTTGTTTCTACGTATGATTTCACAACACTTGATGCGTTAACAACCTGATTTGTTGTGACGTTTGTAGAATTTGCTGCAGATACATTGCTGATACTTAAAAAAAGTGCCAGGACAACTATTCCTGCAAAGAACAATTTCCGCATTTTTCCGCCTCCGAAAATTATATTTTCGTGGTTTCGGAAATTCTATGAATTTCCTTCAACCTCCGAAATTTTTAACAAAAATTTCGGGGTTCCAAAAATCATTTTATGATTTTTGATAACCTCCGAAAAAATCCTCAAAAATTCATAGAATTTTTGGGACACCGAAAATCAGTCGAAATTTTTAATTTCGACGCATCGAAAATCATAGATTTTCGAATGCTTCGATTTTTGATAGTTTTTTATTTTTTCGGGGTTTCGAAAAATCTTTTTGATTTTTCTCAACCTCCGAAAAAAATTTTCAATTTTTTGGGGTTCCAAAATTCAGAATGAATTTTGATAACCTCCTTTTTAAGGATAAATAAAATCTAAATCAAATGTTTTTAATTTAAAAATTATTTACAAATGAGGATAGTTATCTATATCTTATAAATGATTTGGTTTTAAATCAAAAATAAAGAAATTAAATAACGTATTTTATCATTTAAAACGTTCTAATCGGGTTTTATTAACACTTATTTCCGGTATCATTTAGTTATTACTAATCTAAGTATCTTAAATAACTTTTAACAATGTTTAAAAATTAATTAGCTTTTTTAAAAATCTTTAGTCATTTATATGAGCTTAAAATTACCTAATAATTAATTTAAGTTTTAAGTTAAAGTATAAAATTAATATCTATTTCTTTGTAGTTTAAATCGCTAAATTAAAATAAATGATAAGATTTAAAAGGTTATATTTAACAAATTTTACCTTTTATTGGACGAAAAGAAAATTTTATTTTGTATAAATTGCATTATGAAGTTATTTGTTACTTAATACTAATTAAATAAATCTTAATTAATTATTAAGAGTGTATTATAATATTAAAATTAAAATAAATTTATTACAAATAAAGGAAATAGCATAACTGTCTTTTATGGAAATATTTAAATAAATAAAGCTCCTTAAACTTTATAGATATTATAAAAAGAATTTATTACAAGAATATAAAGATCATTAAATCAAAAACATTAATATCTGTTAAAACACAGTGTTCATATTCAAGCTTATCTGCTACCAATAAAATAGCTGTTTTTATAATGAAAATGGAATATGCAATAAAGACAGTAAAACGAAAATATGCGAAATTAACTTGTGATAAATCTTAAATTTGATTAAAATAATACTTGTAAAATGGAAATAGGATAAATAATCATATATTTGTTGGATTTTAAAAAAACAGAACGTTTATGAAGATATTATTTTTAAACTTTTTTTAGAAATATATTTAAGGTTTAAAATAATAAATAATGTAAAATTCAATTAATTGAAAACGTAATATGATCGCTTTATAATAAATAGGTGAGTTTTATAATAAAGCGAAAAGGTAGATACAATAAATCCAAGTTATAAAAGAAAAGTTACAAATCTATTAAAATGTAATATTTAAAATGAAGCCAGCTAAAACTTTAAACTCTTTTTAATAAATTTTAATTTCATAATTAAATAAAAATAATCCGTAAGGATACAACTGTGTAACAAAAATAAAATAAAGATTCCGTAAGGATACAACTGTGTAATAGAATGTGTAATAGGTGATAGACATGCGTGATATGTTCAATGCAAAATCGATTGCAGTAATAGGTGCGTCGGAAACAAAAGGTAAAATCGGATACGACATAATGAGATCCCTTTTGAACTACTATAAAGGAGAAATCGTTCCGGTTAATATAAAAGGCGGTGAAATACTTGGAATTCCTGCCTGTACATCAATAAGTGAACATGGTCCTGTAGATCTTGCAGTTATAACCATACCTTCACATTTAATTCCTGCAACTGTTGAAGAATGCGGTGAAATTGGAATTAAGAATATTGTTGTAATTTCAGCAGGATTTAAAGAAATTGATGAAGAAGGGGCCAGACTTGAAAATGAATTGGTCGAACTATGTAAAAAATATAAGATCAAACTGGTAGGTCCTAACTGTTTGGGTGTAATGAACACCTATAATGATATGAATGCATCTTTTTCTTCTGATATTGCCCATAAAGGTAAAATATCTTTTATGACTCAATCAGGAGCTATCATGGCAGCTATTCTTGATTATGCTGATAAAAAGAATATAGGATTTTCCAGAATTGTCAGCCTTGGAAACAAAGCTGTAATCAATGAAAATGACTGTATGAAAGACTTTATGGAAGATGAAAATACAGAGGTTATAACTGCATATCTGGAAGGTATCGTGGACGGCCCTGGTTTTATAGAAGCCAGTAGAAAAGCTTCCAGGAAAAAACCTGTT
>JAEYQZ010000124.1 GCA_023409695.1 Methanobacteriota archaeon
GTACATGGATTTTGGTGTTATTCTATGGTGCAAAAACATCAATCCATTGAATTAGTCATTTATTTTCATATTATATAAGATGATGCCAAAATTTGACCATAATAAGTTATGATAGTATTAAAATTTAGCCGAGGAGGTATTCCTCACGATATGAAAATTGAATTAAAATAGGAATGGAGCATAAAAAATTTTTAAAATGATTTTAATTTTGAATTTACATGTATAAATGAGATATTTCATGTATTAATATTAGTAATAGGTGGTACTAGTGGCATTTGGAGTTAAATAGTTTATTTATTGAATATCCACATATTTGCAGTTATAATTAACTAGTTTGCACTGATTTTTAAACGATATGGATATATTAACAACTCGACTTTCTAAATTTAAATCTAAGGGGTAATTTATCAAATTTTTAATTAAATGGTTTATTAGTATGGTGATACAGATTAAGAGGCACTTGCAAAAAAAATTGTAGGAAAATATTATCAGTTAAATTTTAATTTAATGTAATTAAAAATTTGGATAACTGGAGAAAACTTATGAAACTTTATGATGTAGTAGTAGTCGGTGCAGGACCTGCAGGGATGATGGCGGCAATAAGGGCTGGACAGCTTGGTAAAAATGTAATGCTAATAGAAAAAAATGACACTATAGGTAAAAAACTTAAAATTACGGGCAGCAGCAGATGTAATATTACAAACACAGCCTCATTAGACATCTTTATGGAAAAATTCGGTAAAAAAGGGGCTTTTTTTAGATCAGCATTTGCAGCTCTTTCTAACAGGAGATTAATGTCATTTTTTGAGTCTAAAGGACTTAAATTTAAAATTGAAGAGAATGGAAGAGTTTTTCCAGTTACAGACAAATCAAGGTCAGTTATAAATGTCTTAAAAGGATATTTATCAGGGAATAAAGTTAAAATAAATTATAACACTAAACTTGTAAGAATTAAAAAGAAAAAAGATTATTTCAGTCTGGATCTAGGAAATGATAATTATATGGCCACAAAAAAAGTTATACTTGCTACTGGTGGTATTTCATATCCCGCAACAGGTTCTACAGGAGATGGATTTGAGGTTGCCCAAAAAGTGGGTCATAAAGTAACACCTCTTCGACCTGGAATTGTACCTTTAAAAGTTGCTGAAACATATGTTAAAGAACTGCAGGGGATATCTCTTGAAAATATACGGCTCACTTTTAAGTATGGGAAGAGAAAACTGGTTTCAGACAATGGAAACATAATTTTCACACATTTTGGTGTATCTGGACCATTAGTTTTGGATTTAAGCAGTCAAATAGTTCGAATTCTTGAGAAAAATAAAACTGTGGATCTCTTCATTGATCTCAAGCCTGAAATGACAGATCAGGAACTCCAGAAAAAAATAATGGATGAATTTGAAAATAGGAGTAAAACTGAGTTCAAAAACCTTATGAAACTTTTCATGCCGAACCGAATGATTCCAATAGTTTCAGAGCTGTTAGATATAGATCCAAAGAAAAAAGTGAACCAGATTAAAAAAGGGGAACGAAATAAGGTCGTAAACTTACTCAAGGCATTTCCTTTAACAGTAACAGGTTCGCTCTCCATTGAAAAGGCTATGGTTACATGCGGCGGAATATCTAGAAAAGAAATTGACCCCCAGACAATGGAATCAAAAGTAGTGAGTGGTATTTATTTTGCAGGAGAAATCATAGATTTCTGTGCCCCTAGTGGGGGATATAACTTGCAAGAAGCCTTTTCAACAGGATATCTTGCAGGTGAGATGGCTGCAAATAGTTTAGATTAATTAAAAAATAAAATAAAATTAGTACAGGTTACTGTCCTGTCTTTTCAATTTTTAAAGTGACATAGTCGCCTATTTTTCCAACATCTTCAATTGAAACCCTTAAATCTGATCCTAAAATCCCTGAAGATATGTATATGGCTTCTATAGCCCATTTTTCAGTATCTAAATCTAAATCAGAAACTTTTCCTACTTCAAATGCATTTTTATCAATGACTTTTTTTCCTAAAACTTCTGTAGCTTTCATAGAAATTTTTCTCCATTTGATGTTTATTTAGATAAAATAGCCCTTTTCCCTTTATTAATATAACCTTTAAAATATTTAAACATTCACCTGGTTATTTTGAATCAGAATATAATTTTTATTTGCTATTTTTTGTATAATACGCTATAATTAAATAAAAATCAAACTTTTTTTTGACTTTAATTAAATATATCTAAGATAAAACCTAATAACTTAATTTAGAACAATTAATTAATAGTTTACAGGTTAATTACACATATATGAAGCATACCTGGATAATTTAGAGATATTAATTAATAGTAAAGAGTAATCAGTGAATTTTATGGAATTGATCAATAGTTTATAGTGCATTATACATAGATAAAACATAACATGGATGGTTTAAAGAAATTTATTAACAGTAAAGAGTAATCAGTGAATTTTATGATAAAAGTAGTGTATGATATTAAAGTTTATAGGGAAGCTTTGAAAGATATTATAAAAGCAGACGATGTTGTGGTGGAACTTGGATGTCATGTTGGAAATTCCACAAGAATTCTCTCTGAACTTGCACCAGAAGGCAAAATTTTCGCTCTGGATAATAGTCCTGAATCAGTAGAAAGTATGGGAAAGTTATGCCAGGAATACGGGAACGTGGAATTTAAAAAAGCTGATGTAAGGCTTCATGAAACATTGGAATATGTTTTAAAAAAGATCAAAACATGTGATGTTTTATCAGTAGATCTTGGAGGGGGATATCACCCAGATACAACTTTCAAGGTATTTTTCATATGGGCATCAAGTTTAAAACCTCGAGATACCATAATAAGAAATAGAGGTCTTCTTGACTTCATACATTCATCAAAAACAGAAGAAATAATAAAATCAGAACATGGTTGGTTGGAATCATCTGGTAAAGATGGTGTCCCGCCAAGGTTAAAAGAATTTACACTCTGGTCATCTAAAATTAAGTAGGAGGATGTCTAATGATTGGTAAAAAGATTAGAATTGAAAGAATAATAAACAGAAAGACAGGAAGAACTGTAATAGTACCCATGGATCATGGTGTTTCCATAGGGCCAGTAGCAGGTATTGGCAACATGTGCGAAACCATTGATGAAGTTGCAAGCGGAGGAGCAAATGCTGTTTTAATGCATAAAGGAATGGTTGGAACAGGTCATAGGGGATACGGTCGAGATATTGGTCTTATAATTCATTTATCTGCCAGTACCTCATTAAGTCCGGACCCAGATCATAAAGTACTTGTCACAACAGTTGAAAAAGCCTTAAAAATTGGTGCCGACGCTGTGTCTGTCCATGTAAATGTTGGATCTGATATGGAGCCAGAAATGCTCGAAACACTTGGAATAACTTCTGAAATTTGTGATGAATGGGGAATGCCTCTTATTGCTATGATGTACCCAAGGGGAGAAAAAATCGACAGCGAACACGATGTCGATGTTGTAAAACTTGCTGCAAGAGCTGGAGCAGAACTTGGAGCAGATATAATAAAAACAAATTATACTGGAAACCCAGATACCTTCAGAGAAGTTGTTGGAGGATGCCCTGTCCCTGTGGTAATAGCTGGAGGGCCTAAAGTTGAAACTAATGAACAGCTCCTACAAATGGTGAAAGATTCCGTGAATGTAGGTGGAGCAGGTGTTGCAATTGGAAGAAATGTGTTCCAGGCTGAATCACCTAGAAAAACAACAAGAGCTATTGCAGAAATTGTCCACAACAACATGGATGTAGAAGAAGCCCTGAAGATAATTGAAGGGAAATAGAAATTAAATTTTAATATTACGGATGGTTTGTTTATGAAATTTGCATGGATCATGGCAGAAGGCAGTAGCTGGGATGAAAAGAAAGGTGTCATTACTACAGCACTTGAGTCTGGGATAAATCACGTTGTTGACTTTGATGATGTTGAAAATATACAGAAATTAGGAAATATAAAAGTAGTCTCAGACAACGTAGAATCAGATATAGTCTTGGTAGGTAGAAACGGTGAAGGAGACGGTACGCTCCCACTTCCAGATAGCTTATCGCAGTCAAAGGATTTAGCGGCTATAAGTGAATTGAAAAGTAAAGGAAAAACAGTTGCAGCATATATCGAAATTACAAGTAAAAGACTTGAAGAACTCGCATCTGAAGCTGGAAGAACTGCAGATTATGTGATCCTTGTAGGAAAAGACTGGAAAATTATTCCTTTAGAAAACATTATAGCAGACTTGCAAAAAGAAAATGTTAAAATAATTGCTGCTGTCCCTGATTATGAAGAAGCAAGGCTTGCTCTTGAAACATTAGAGCACGGTACAGATGGAGTACTGCTTTATACCTCAAATATTTCTCAAATTAAAAAAGTTGCATCGTTAATTGAAAAAATTGAATCAGAACATTACAATCTTGTACCTGCTACAGTAACTCTTGTAAAACCGGTAGGTTCTGGAGATAGAGTTTGTGTTGACACCAGTTCCATGATGTCAATTGGGGAAGGGATGCTCATTGGTTCTTATTCAAGAGGATTGTTCCTTGTACACAGTGAATCTATGGAAAGTGAATATGTGGCTTCCCGCCCATTCAGAGTAAATGCAGGTCCAGTACACGCATACGTGATGACTCCGAACAATAAAACAAGATACCTTTCAGAAATTGAAACTGGCGATGAAGTTTTAACTGTAGATAAAGAAGGTAACACCAAAACTGCTATTGTAGGTAGAGTTAAAATTGAAAAAAGGCCTTTAATGCTTATTGAAGCAGAATATGAAGGTGTTAAAATAAGGACACTGCTTCAAAATGCTGAAACCATAAGGCTTGTAAACGAAGAAGGAGAGCCAGTATCGGTTGCAGATGTTAAAGCAGACGATAAAGTTATGGTTTATTTAGATAAAGGCGCAAGACATTTTGGAATGTCCATTGAAGAGACTATAATTGAAAAATAGACAGCGCTTAGAAAAAAGATTCTTGGATATGGAATATTAATTACAAAATATTCCATTTTGATAATCTAAGCTTAAACAGACATTGAATTCCATTTCTCAAAAAAGCTATATTTTTCGGCTGCAAAATTAAAATTTGCGGTCTCTTTAAATCCATTAAATTTTTTTGGCATGTTTTAAATGAATAAAATTTTAAGATTATGGGAGGAATAAAATGTCGGATTATGAAGTTGAATTGATTACTCCTGAGGCAAAAGATAAGTTAACTGATAAAATAGCAGGTCAAATAAAATTTGAAAGGAAAGCCAACATTCATGGAGCCTGTGTAAAGCTTTTAACAGATAATGAAGATTTTAAAAATGAATGGGATGACAATTTCAGGTTTATGAATGAAGACGTGCGCCCTCATGCAAAGATATTTTCTATAGAAGATGGTGGAGATCTTCAGGTAATGTATGATCCAACTGCTAAGGTAACCATAGTAAGAAATTGTGATTACTACGGCTGGATTAAAAGTATAGCACTTGCCACAATTTCCGATTTTTTTGAAGATTATCATTCCATACATCGAAGGTATTCTGTTCACGGGTCTGCTGTGGACTATATGGGGCATGCCATTGCAATAATTGGACCTCCCGGGACTGGAAAAACAACTTTGACATATGGACTGCTTCAAAATGAAAACTGTAACTACATTTCAGACGACTGGTTCTTTACACGTATGTTCAGCAATGCATCGGTGATTTATTCTTCAGAAAAGAATTCATATATTCGAGATGACCTTGCAGATGTATGGAAAACATTTGCAGAAGAAGTTAAAAGGGTTAAACTTGATGTAAAAGGTAGGGGAATTGCTGATGTGAGTACATTATTTGAGGGGCGTATCCGAGAAACTTCAACACTTAAAACAGTGGTACTTCTAGAGCGAAACGAAAAAAATCCACCGTTTAAGAAATTAGAACCTGATGAAGCTCTGGATTACATGATAAAGCAGGATTTTTGTAATCCACACCAGATGATAAGGGATGCAAGGAAGTTTAATTTAAGGGTGAACTTTTTTAAGGAATTATTTACAGAAAATGATGTATACATGTTGAATACAGTAGAAACTCCTCAAGAGAGTCTTGCTAGGATAATTGATCTTGCGGAAAGGTGATTTTTATGAGGGCATTTTTAGCTGCAGAAATTGATGAAGAGCTCAAAGAGAAAATAGCGGATGTGCAAAAACAGTTAAAGGAAGCTGATGCACCAGTAAAGTTTGTAGAACCTCATAACTTGCATTTTACATTCAAATTCTTTGGTGAAATAGACGAAGATAAATCTGAAGAAATTGTAAAGGCAGTGGAAACAAAAGTCCAGAGTTACTCTCCATTTGAACTTTTTATTAAGGGTGTTGGTATATTTCCAAATCCAAGATATATTAGAGTAGTGTGGATTGGTGTGGAAGATTCAGGTCCCTTTTCAAGGTTACAAATGGCTCTAGATGAAGATTTCCAGAAAATGGGATTTAAGAAAGAGCGAAGCTATGTTCCACACCTTACAATTGGACGGGTTAGAGGCGCTAAAAATAAAGACGCCCTTTTATCCATGATTGATGAATTGAAAGAGGTAGAAATTGGGAAAATGAGAATTCAAAAACTCCTGCTTAAAGAAAGCGTGCTTAAGCCTGATGGGCCAGTTTATACCACTGTAAATGAATTTGATCTTTAACTAATTTTATAAACTGTAAAATAATATAATTTTACAGTATAAATTTATTTATTTAATTAATTTGGTGAATATTTTGGAAAATATCGATTTTAACAACATACTGAAGGTAATAAAGCCTACACAAGAAGAAAACGAAAATGTAAAGTCATTATCAGATAAACTGATTAATATTATTAACAGAACTGCAAAAGAGAACAATATTGACGCAGAAGCGACACTTGTAGGTTCGGTAGCAAAAGGCACGTGGCTTTCTGGAAAAGCTGATGTCGATATTTTCATGAAATTTCCTTTAAGTACTTCGGAAGATGATTTAAAAAAAGATGGATTGAAGTTAGGAGATAAATGTATCAAGGAGATGCATGGAAAGCATGAGTTAAGATATGCTTCCCATCCATATATTACTGGGTTTATCGAAGGATTTGAAATAGATTTTGTGCCATGTTACATTATTAAAAGTGCTGAAGAGCTTAAATCAGCAGTTGATAGAACCATACTACATACAGAATATGTACTTGCAAATTTAGAGGAAAAACAAAAGGATGAAGTTCTGCTGCTTAAAAAATTTATGGGCTCTATCCACACATACAGCGCAGAATTCAAAGTCGGCGGATTTTCAGGATACCTGTGCGAACTGCTTATTATCAATTACGGATCGTTTTTAAATGTCTTAAATGCTGCAAGCAAAGAGTGGAAACCTAATTATAAAATAGACATTGAAGAATATGGAACTGGTGAGCTTTTCAGTGAACCACTTGTAGTTATTGACCCTACTGATAAAAACAGAAATGTAGCGGCAGCTTTAAAGCTTCAAAAAATGTCTGAATTTATTGTCGCCTCGCGAAATTTCCTTGATAATCCAAAAGAGGAATATTTCTTTGATAAACATATAGATCTAAATAAAGATGAAATAAAAGATGAATTTGAAAGCAGAGAAACTAAAACATTCTTAATCAGGTTTAAACCTCCTGAAATCCCTGCTGATGCTCTTTATCCTCAAATTAAAAAGACTGAAAATTCCTTAAATGGAGTTTTAGAAAGGGAAGATTTCAAAGTATTTAATGCAGATTCATGGACAGATGAATCTCAAAATGTTATAATATTACTTGAGATGGAGATATGGAAACTTCCACAGGTAAAAAAACATTTAGGCCCTTTTGTTTGGTCAAAAGGTCACCAAACCAAATTTATGGAAAAATATGGAACCAAAGCTTATGTGGAAGAAAACAGGTGGATTGCAGAGGTTTACAGGAAATATAAAGAGGTTAAACCGTTCCTTGATAATATTTTAGTTGAAAATAAGATAGGATTTCTTAAATTTGGGAAACATATTAAGGCTGAAATTTTAAAGAAATATGAAATAGTTGATATTCTAGAGTTTTTAAATTCTCCTGACTGCAATGAAGATATGCTGCTGTTCTTTTACGAATATCTAAATAAAAATGTTTACCTGTGGAGATAAATTTAAAATAACTCTTTAATCTCAGGATAGTAATAAGCTCCTTTAGAACTACCTTTTTTATAGATTTGTCTTACATAATTCCAATCTTTTTCTTTTTGAGCTAATTTATTTAATTTAATTTTTAAAGCTTTTGAGGATTTGTAACTAGACTGTTTTTTAGCTTCAGCCACTATTAATCCTAAATTACCTTTATTTACCCAAATTCCAAATCCATCAAATTCTGCGATTTTTTTTGTATAATCAAAAGCAGAAATTTGTGATAATGGGATTATAATGGTCGGTAATGATTCATTAACTTCATCCAATAGATTATATATTGTCGTTGAAGGTAAAGGTAAAATTCTACTATTTTTTTCACTATCTAAAAAGTCACTAAATTTCTTAAAATCCTCAGAATTAAAAATAACTTTATTATAAGTAAGTTCATCTATCC
>JAEYQZ010000096.1 GCA_023409695.1 Methanobacteriota archaeon
ATAGAAGTATAGTGTCATTTATGGACATTACTGGGCTTAAGAAAGATGAAGAAGAATTAGAGAAATACAGAACTCATCTTGAAGAGCTTGTAGAGAAAAGAACAGAAGAACTTGAAGAAGTCAATAAAGCCTTGGCTGAAAGCGAGGAAAAATTCAGGGAATTGTTCAATAGGGCAGATGATATGATTACTCTGGTAGGATTAAATGAAAAGGGAATTCCGGGTAATTTTATGGAAGTAAATCGTGTTGCAAGTCAAAGATTAGGTTATACAATGGAAGAATTTAGGAATATGACTCCTGCAGACATAGTTGCTCCTGAAAAATTAGTAGAGATTCCAGAAAATGCAGCTAAACTGATTAAAAATGATTGCGTAAGATTTGAAATAGTCCACATAACTAAAACAGGTAAAAGAATACCTGTTGAAGTTGTTAATCATGTTTTCAACTTAAAGGGAAAACGTGTAGCGCTTGCTGTTTCTCGTGATATTACTGAACGTAAAAAGTATGAAGAGGAACTTGAGAAACTTGTTAAGGACTTAAAACGTTCCAATGAAGAATTAGAAAAATTTGCATATGTGGCTTCTCATGACCTTCAAGAGCCTCTTAGGACTATTGCTAGCTTTACTCAGCTTTTAGAACGCCGCTATAAGGGTAAATTTGATAAAGATGCAGATGAATTTATGGATTATGTTATAGACGCATCTTTTAGAATGAAAAATCAAATTGAAGGCCTTCTTGAGTATTCACGGGTTAAAACGGATCAGAGTGATTTTGAACTAGTTAATTTAGATCTAGTTTTAAATCAAGTAATTGAAAACTTGAGGTCTTTAATTGAAGAAAATGAAGCTGTAATTGATCATAATTCTCTTCCTACCGTGATGGGAGATTATGATCAGCTTAGAAGAATTTTCCAGAATCTGGTTGGAAATGCCATTAAATTTAGAAAATCTGATATTTCCCCTGTAATTGATATTTCAGTACGTGAAGATAAAGAAAATAATGAATATGTATTTTCTATTGCAGATAATGGAATTGGAATTGAAGAGCAGTATATGGAGCGTATCTTTGTAATATTTCAAAGGTTACATACAATAGAATCATATAAAGGAACTGGAATTGGATTATCTGTGGTTAAAAGGATCGTTGAACGCCACGGTGGGAGAATATGGGTTGAATCAGAGCCTAATGTGGGATCAACATTCCATTTTACCATACCAATTAACAATGTGAAACAGTAAATTTTTGTCTTAAATTAAAGTCTGTAAATAATGAAAATACTTGATTAAACGTAATTTTATGATTGATATGCAGTTATAAATGAGTAACTTTAATAATTTCGCATATATTGAGAATTTTAAATCTTGAATTTTTAATAATCTATTTTTTTGAAGCTTAAACTATAATCAAGAATAATTCTTATTTTAAAATAAATATTTATAATAAATTAACTAAATAAAGTAATAATAGTTATATCTGGAATAATCGATCTTTGTGAGCTTCTATCTTAAATTTAAAAAGTAAAGGAAGCATTTTATGAGGAATAAGGAGCAAAATAAAGAAAATAAGTTGTTTTCCCCACCAATATGTAATTTAACTACTAATTACTGTAATATATTTGAAAATATTGGTGAAGGAGTTTCTATTTTTGAAGTAATATTAAACAAGGAAGGTAAAATTTCAGATTTACGTTTGGTATACATAAATCTCTCTTCTATATTTAACAAATTTGGCCCTAGAGAAGAAATCACCGATAAAACCTTAACTGAACTATGTGGAACAAATAATGCTGCATATTATTTAAAAATGGCTGAAGATATAGTTTTAACGGGGAAAAGTATACAATATGAAGTTCATTTTTCAAGATTTAATAAATATTTTTTAATAAATGCATTTTCTCCACACAAAAACCTGTTTGTAACTATAGACGTAGATATTACTCGAAAAAAAGAAACTGAACTGCAGTTAAAGAAGCAAGCTGATTTACTTAATCTTACAAATGACGCAATTATCGTCCGTGATATGGATGATAAAATTACTTTTTGGAACCATGGGGCTGAAAAAAGATATGGATGGCATGAAAAGGAAGTTTTAGGGAAAGTTACTCATGATTTACTTAAGACTGAATTTCCAGATTCACTAAAAGAAACATGTGAAAAATTCCTGGAGGATGGCCAATGGGAAGGTGAATTAATTCATACAAAACGCAGCGGTGAAAAGATCATAGTCTCAAGCCGGTGGGCGCTTCAAAAGGATGAGAATAATAAACCAATAGGCTTTATGGAGATTAACACAGACATTACTAAACGCAAAAAAGCTGAAAATGCATTAATGAAATCTGAAGTTAAGTATCGTACTATTTTTGAAAATACGGGCATTGCTTTTGCAATTATGGAAGAGGATACAACAATATCCTTAATGAATACAGAAGCTGAAGAAATCATGGGATACTCAAAGGATGAAATAGAGGGAAAGAGAAGCTGGATGGAATTTGTAGCCAAAAAAGACATAAATAAAATGAAAAAGTATCACAGACTTCGAAGAGCCGATCATGATGCCGCGCCAAAAAAATATGAATTTCAAGCTATTACAAAAGAAGGAAATATTAAAGATATAATCATCACAATTTCTATAATTCCAGGTACAAAAGAGACTATAGCCTCCTTTTTAGATAATACAGATCGTAAAAATATTGAAAGGGCATTGAAGGAATCAGAAGCCATGTATCGTACTATTTTTGAAAATACTGGAATTGCTTTTATGCTTATTGAAGAAGATATGACCATATCTTTGATAAATGGAGAAGTTGAGAAAACTTTCGGCTTTTTAAAGCAAGAAGTAGAGGGTAAAAAGAAATGGACAGAATTTGTGGCCAGTGATGATGACTTAAAACTAATGAAAATGTACCATCAAATTCGTAGGGAAAATCCAGAATCGGCCCCAAAAGAATATGAATTTCATGCAATTAATAAAGAGGGAAATATTAGAAATGTTCTTGTTACTGTATCTATGATCCCCGGCTCTAAAATGAGTATAGCGTCATTTTTAGATATTACGGGCCGTAAAAAAATTGAAAAAGCCCTAAAGGACAGTAAAGATGAATTTAAAACCTTAATTGAGAATTCACCATTAGGTATAACTCGTTTTGACAGAAATTTGAGGTATGTTTTCATTAATTCTGCTGGAGCTAAGATAATGGGACTTCCGCAGGAAAAATATATTGGTAAAACATATAAGGAAATTGGAACGCCTGAAGAATTATTAGATACTGTAGAACCTCTCTTAAAAAGAATTTTTAAAACTGGAAAACCTGAAAATTTTGAATTTACAATACAGGGTCCTGAAGGGCTAAAATATTATGAATTTAGAAATATTCCTGAATTTGATGAAAATGGGAATGTAAAATCAGTACTTGCAGTTGCATCTGATATGACTGAACAAAAAATAGCTCAAGAAGAATTAAAAGTGGCACATGATACTCTGGAGCTTAAAGTTAGGGAACGTACAAAAGAACTTAACGAGTCTAATAAACAGCTGAAACAGGAGATAGAGGAACGTAAAAATGCAGAGGAGGAATTATATAATGAAAAAGTAAGAGCACAGACATATCTTGATATTGCAGGGGTTGTTTTAGTTGCAATCAGTAGAGATTTAACCATATCTTTAATAAATAAAAAGGGCATTGAAATTGTGGGATATAATGAAGATGAAATTATCGGAAAGAGTTTTATTGAATTTATCCCTGAAAGATTTAAGTCTGAGTTAATAGACATTGCTATTCGAATAATATCTGGCGATTTGGATGAATTTATACATTATGAAGGGCCTATTTTAACAAAAAGAGGTGAGGAAAGACTTATTTCATGGCAAGTTGTTGTACTTAGAGATAATAACGGCAATTTCATAAATGCACTTATTTCTGGAGAAGATATTACTGAACGCAAAAAAGCACAAGATGCCTTAAAAGAAAGTGAAGAAAGATTAAAAATATTATTTGAGTACGCTCCTGATCCTTATTTTATTACAGACATGGAAGGGAACTTTTTGGATGGCAATAAAGCTGCTGAAATACTTGTAGATTTTAAGAAGGAAGAGATTATAGATAAAAATCTTGTTGAATTAGGTTTAATTAAAGGGAAACAAATAATTAAAGCGTTTGATTTATTGGGTAAGAATATTAAAGGCTTTGCCACTGGCCCAGAAGAATTTATTCTCACTAGAAAAGATGGTAAAAAAGTGCCTGTTGAGATAACAGGATATCCAATAGAAATAAAGGGCCAAAAGTTAGTTCTGGGAATGGCCAGAGATATAAGCGAGCGTAAAAAATCTGAGGAAAAATTAAAAGAAACAATACATGAATTGAAACGTTCTAACGATGAACTACAACAATTTGCTTATATTACTTCTCATGATTTACAGGAACCACTTAGGACTATTGCTAGTTTTACTCAGCTTTTAGAACGGCGTTATAAAAATAAAATGGATACTGATGCCGATGAGTTTATTGAATTTATAGTTGATGCTGCAACACGAATGAAAGAGATGATTCAAGGATTGCTTGATTATTCTAGAGTAGGCACAAGGGGTGGCGAATTTAGCCTTATAGATACTGAAGAGGTATTAATAATCGTTTTATCTAACTTACATGCCGCAATTAATGAAAGTAAGGCTAAGGTTACTTATGATAAGCTTCCAACTGTTATTGCTGATAAAAACCAATTGATTCAATTATTCCAGAATATGATATCAAATGCCATTAAATTTAAAAAGAAAGACGTTAATCCAAAAATTCATATATCTGCAATAAAGGATGAAAAAAAAGGAGAATTTATATTTTCAGTTTCAGATAATGGAATTGGATTAGAACCTCAATATAGGGACAAAATATTTGAAGTATTCAAAAGGTTACATACAATGGATGAGTATAAAGGAGCAGGAATAGGTCTTGCAATTAGTAAAAGAATTATCGAGCGCCATGGGGGTAGAATTTGGGTTGAATCTGAATTGGGAGAGGGATCTACCTTTTATTTTACTTTACCAATTAGACTGGCCAAAATATCTTATTTTTGGTGAATTATTTATTAATCCACAATTTAAAATGAAACTTGAACTGTATTGTAAAACTCCTTAAAGAAAACTTTTTCTATATCTTCCTCCTAATACATATTTAGAAAATAATGTGAATAACTTATAATGATTTATATGAAAAATACAGGCTTAGATATATTTTCACTGACTAGTGAAGACTATTATACAATATTTGAGAATATGCAGGAAGGGAT
>JAEYQZ010000126.1 GCA_023409695.1 Methanobacteriota archaeon
TTCTCAAAATTGAAAAAATGATTTTAATAACTTCAATTAATGTATATCCATGAAAGCTGAACAACTGCACAGAGTCATCACAGCAATGAATAAAAAAATAAATGACATTATAAGTCAGGAAACAGGCGGAGTGCACTTTGGAGGGCATGTAGAACTACTTGCTGCTGTCGCGTCCATTGAAGAACTTTATGATTTAAGCTATGTTCCTGAAGCAGAAGCCAAAAGAACAGGGATCATGCATATAATGATAAGTGCCATGCTGGAAGGTCAATCGGCAGAACAAATAACTTCGATACTTAAAACTAAAGGATTAACAGATGATGATGCATCCAAAGTAGCCATAAGCGAAAAACAGAGGATTGAAAACCTTGCTGACTGGTACGAGTACTACAGCGCAGGATACAAATTCTTCAGCGCAAAATCTGAAGATAATGCATGTGAAATATGTAAAAGCGCCTATGAAGATGATAAAAAATATTCTATGGAACAGTTAAATATGCTGCCGCCTTTACACGGAGAATGCAGATGCGGTTTAATATTTCATAGAAAATAAGTTAGTATTTTGTCCTATAATTTTGGACGCTAAATTATTTAAATTAATTTATTCTATTTTATTTAACCTATTACATGTAAATTAGAAATGAATTTTAATTAATTTAAATCAGTTTTATCGGAGGATATCCCTTGTTATACAGAAATTTCGGAAAAACAGGTAAAAAGGTTTCAATACTCGGTTTTGGATGCATGAGACTTCCAATAATTGACAACAAGCCAGAAAAAATAAATGAACCTCTGGCAACAGAAATGCTCCATTACGCCATAGACCACGGCGTAAATTATGTTGATACAGCTTATCCTTACCATAAAGGTATGAGCGAAATTGCAGTTGGGAATGCCCTTAAAGATGGTTACAGGGATCAGGTGTACTTATCCACCAAACTACCCAGCTGGCTTGTTCAGAAAAAGGAAGATTTTAACAGCTTTCTTGATGAACAGCTCAAAAAACTCCAAACTGACCGGATAGATTTTTATCTTATGCACGGACTCCACAGGAATTTTTGGGAAAATCTGCTGAATCTAGATGTTTTCGAATTCCTTGACTCTGCAGTTGAAGACGGTAGAATAGGACATGTTGGATTTTCATTCCATGATGAACTTGGATTTTTCAAGGAAGTTGTGGACTCTTACAACTGGGATTTTTCTCAGATCCAGTACAACTACATAGATCAAGAGTTTCAGGCCGGAAGGGCAGGACTTAACTATGCAGCAGGCAAAATGGGGACTGTAATTATGGAACCACTTAGGGGGAGCTGCCTTACAGACAACATCCCATCAGACATTCAGGCAATATGGAATAAAGCCCTAGTTAAAAGAAGTCTCGCTGAGTGGGCTCTACTCTTTTTATGGGACCAACCAGAAGTTGATGTAGTTTTAAGCGGCATGAGCAAGATGGAACATGTTGTAGATAATATAAATATTGCAGAAAAGGGCCATGCCAATGTTCTCACAGATGATGAAAGAAATCTAATTGAAGAAGTTAGAGAGGCTTACAGTGCAAGAATGCATGCTGGCTGCACGAGCTGTAATTACTGCATGCCATGCCCTCAGGGAGTGGATATCCCACTGAACTTGAATTTATTAAACGACACTTACATCTATAAAAACATACAAAAACCATCTGGAAACTATTCATTCTTAATAGCCAAAGGAATGAGTGCCTCTTTTTGTAATCAATGCGGTGCATGTGAAGAAACATGTACTCAAAACCTTCCGATAATGGAATACCTTAAAGAAGCAGTTGAAACTTTTGAAAAATGACTGAGAGATATTCTTAATCTCTCTACTTTTAATTCTAATTTAATTATAACACTCTAAAATTATAATAAAAATAAACTCCAAATAATTATAGTAATTCATTTTGAGGGGGACTCTTTTTGTTATATAGAACTTTTGGAAAAACAGGAGAAAAAGTTTCAATACTCGGTTTTGGATGTATGAGACTTCCAATAATTGACAACAACCCTGAAAGAATAAACGAACCTCTGGTAACAGAAATGCTCCATTACGCCATAAATCACGGCGTAAATTATATTGACACTGCTTATCCTTATCACGGCCTCGATGCAACTCAAGGAGGCATGAGCGAAATATTTGTTGGAAATATTCTAAAAGAAGGTTACAGGGATCAAGTTTATCTTTCCACTAAATTACCCAGCTGGAATATCGAAAAAAAAGAAGATCTTAATTATTACCTGGAAATGCAGCTTAAACGGCTGCAAACCGACAGTATAGACTTTTATCTTCTACATGGTCTCGGCAAGAATACATGGCAAAATTTAAAAGAACTTGATGTCCTTGAGTTTCTGGACTCAGCACTTGAAGACGGCAGGATAAAATACGCTGGTTTTTCATACCACGATGAAATTGAACTTTTCAAGGAAATTGTAGACTCTTACGACTGGAGTTTTGCCCAAATCCAGTACAATTACATGGATGAGGACTTCCAGGCTGGAAAAGAAGGGCTTGAATATGTAGCAGCCCGAGACATCGGCACTGTAATCATGGAACCGCTTCGAGGAGGGTGCCTCACAAATAATATTCCTCCCGATATTCAAGCTGTATGGGATAAAGCTTCGGTTAAAAGAAGCCCTGTAGAATGGGCTCTACTCTTCTTATGGGACCAACCAGAAGTTGATGTAGTTTTAAGCGGCATGAGCACCATGGAACAGGTTATAGAAAACATTGAAATTGCAGCAAATGGACAGGCGAATAGTCTCACCGCTGAAGAGAAAAATCTGATTCAGGAAGCTAAAGATACATATATTGAAAGGATTCATGCGGGCTGCACTGGCTGTAACTACTGTATGCCATGCCCCAATGGAGTAGATATTCCTACAAACCTGAACATTTTAAACGATCTGTACATTTATCAGAATATGGAAAAACCCGCTGGAAGTTATGCATTTATTAAAGCCAAAAATGCAAATGCATCAGTCTGCGACGACTGCGGTGAATGTGAAGAAAAATGCACGCAAAAACTCGAGATAAGGAAATACCTTAAAGAAGTGGTGGAAACTTTCGAAAAAAGTGATTGATCAAGTAATTTCTTTACATTTACTACTTTTATTAGCTTGATAATCTTAATATTAACTTTATTCAAGTTCCAATTTAATTCCACCAATTTTTGGCGCTAAAAAATTGTAAATCACTGCAATTAAAGCAAAAATCAAAAAATAACCCAGAAAATAACTTATACCATTTAATACAATGATTGTAATGTCATTTATTATATTTCCAACGCTTGGATTTCCAGTTACAGCAAGAGATAACAAAGTTATAAGCCCCATAATAACTCCAAATGCTGCAAATACTGCACCTGAAAGTGGTGCTGCGGCAGCTACAACAGGTAAAGACTTTATTTCATGTAGCGTTCCCGAAATTACTTCAATATCTAACTGCATTTTGATAAATTTTGTGGCTATATAATTGTAGAATAATGCAAATAGCCCATTGCTAACAAGCCCATATACAAATGCTACAAGTGGTAATCCAATTATTAAAATTAATGCCAGCGTGACACCATTTGTTCCTAAAACGGAGTTAATTAGGAGAGTTGTCCCACTAATATCGATGCTCCTTTCAATAGCACGGGCTGTAAAGTTAATTACCCGGATTATGATGTCTGTAAAAGGTATAATTGATGCCGCCAGAAATAAACCTATGATAAGCGCCCATATTGCTTCAATACTTGCTATAATTAGAGTAAATGGCTTTACTGGTATTTGAGTTATTTCATTATTATCCAATCCTAATTTTACACCACATAATCTAAAGGTTATCCTGTTATAAAGCAGCCCACTAAAAAAGCTCACTGCCATAATCAAGAAATATGCTGTTATCGGGAGAATAACGACTGATGCTACACCCATCCCATTTATAATTTCACTAAATGTACCTAATTGAGGTACAAACGCTGTTAGAACTCTAGAAATAATTAAAATTATTACAGAATAAATAAACACCAGAATTGCAGCTGTTGAAGATGCCATCAATGTAAAAGAAGTTAATTCAATGGATTTAATCTCTTTAATATTTGCTATTTTTTCACCTCAATTTTTGTTTCGAAAACTATAAATTTTTCTCAACCTTTTAATAATTATATTCATTTTGTTTAATATATTTTCTTATCTTAAGCCATTAAATGGATTTAAAAGTGAAAATAGACGATTATAACTATTCAAAGTTAATAACATGCCGACTACATGAAAACTTTCCAATAGTTTTATATAATAGTTAGTTAGATAAAACTATTTACTCAAGAGGATGAAATATATGACTTATGAACTTGAACTGGTAGAGGCAGTTGATAGATTAACTGAACTTATGGGAAACTTCCAGAATCAGATCCTAAGCGGTGATTTAAAAAGCTTCACCCTACGTCAATTGTACTATATTGAATTAATCAACAAGCATGAAAATATAAGCGTGTCTGAGATAGCAAAGATGCTAGAAGTTAAAAAATCCACCGTTTCTGTAGCTATTAATCAATTAATAGATCGAGGCATCGTAACTAAAATTCAGTCAAACAACGATAAACGCTTTTATTTCCTCCAGCTAACGCCAAAAGGTGAAAAAATAATTAAGATGCACATGCAAGTTCACAAAAATGCGATTAAAAAGATCTTAAATGTTTTAAATGAAGATGAAGTTGAAAGCTTCATTAAAATTGTAGATAAAATTACCGCATCTGGACTGTAATTTTTTCCCAGGACATAGTTAGTTTTGCAAAACTAATTAGAAATACAAACAAAATAGTAAAGGAGGTTATTATGGAACAAATAGATAAAAACCGTTTTCACCTGCAAAAAATGGCAGTTAACTATGATAAAATGTGTCAGCTAATGGTACCCGGATATGATTTCCTGCAGAACGCCGTGATAGATATCTTAAAATTTGAAAGTATGGAGGAAATCGTCCTTTTAGATTTAGGAGCTGGAAGCGGTATTTTAATTGAAAATGTACTGAAAGAGTTTCCAGATTCAACCTGCTACTATTTAGATTCTTCTGATGAGTTCATGTCTGTTGCAAAGGAAAGATTACAGAAATACGAAGACAGAGTGAATTATATCAAGTCTGATTTTTGCAGAAACTGGGAATCAGAAATTACAGAAAAACTTACCGTAATTACATCCATGTCTGCAATTCACCACCTTCAAACTGAAAACAAAAAGAAATTATACCAAAAATGCTATGATATGCTGGAGGAAGGTGGCTGGTTTTTTAATATCGATGAAATGAAGACTATGACTGAAGATGCATACCTAAAAAACCTTTACTATTGGGTTTATCATGCTAAAGAACAAAAATATGAGATTTCCGAGGATTTATCCAGGTCTTATGAAGCATGGATGGAAAAATTCAGCAACTGGAAAAAAAGAAATTTAGATAACGCTCATCTTCCTAAACAGGAAGGAGATGATATTCATGAGCCTTTTTTAGCTCAATTAGAATGCCTAAAAGAGATAGGTTTTACTGAAACTGATATATTCTCTAAGCACATGTTATGGTGTTTAATAGGTGGTAAAAAATCATTTTAAAGTTGTCAATAACAGGAGGAATAGTTATGTCTATGACAATAGCAGAAAAAATATTTGCAAAGGCTTCTGGTAAAAAAGAGGTCGAAGCTGGAGATGTGGTCATGGCCAATATCGATGTTGCAATGACCCATGACCTTACAGGACCTCTATCTGTGGAAGCTTTTGAAAAGATAGGAGTTCCTAAAGTATGGGATCCTGAGAAAATTGTGATTCTTTTTGACCATCAAGTACCTGCAGACTCGCTTGATGCCGTCACAAATCATATGATAATGAGAAAATTCGTAAAAGAACAGGGAATAACAAATTTTTATGATGTCAGAGAAGGTGTATGTCACCAGGTTCTCCCAGAAAAAGGACATGTAGTCCCTGGAGAAATTGTAGTTGGAACTGATTCCCACACATGTACACATGGAGCTTTAGGTGCTTTTTCAACTGGTATAGGCTCAACTGACATGTCAATGGTTTTTGCAACAGGAAAACTATGGTTTAAAGTACCAGAAACAATCAAATTCAACATAGAAGGAACACTACCCGATTATACTTATGCTAAAGATGTAGTGCTCAACATTATCGGCCAGGTTGGTGCTGACGGTGCAACATATAAAGCATGTCAATTTGCAGGTGAAACCACAAGCAATATGTCAGTTTCCGATAGGATGGTTATGTGTAACATGGCTATTGAGATGGGCGGTAAAACAGGGCTCGTTGAACCAGATCAAAAAACAGTGAACTACCTTAAAAACCGTACCAACAAATCTTACGATATAATTAAGGGAGATAACGACGCTGCATCCCTTGAGATTATGGACATAGATGTCAGCGATCTTGAACCACAAATCGCATGTCCACACAATGTGGATAATGTTCATGGTATCTCTGAAGTTGAAGGAACTCCTATTGACCAGGTTTTCCTGGGTTCATGTACTAACGGGAGAATTCAGGACCTTAGAGACGCTGCAAAGATTCTTAAAGGAAATAAAGTTTCAGACAGCATCAGAATGCTTGTAATTCCTGCTTCACGTGAAGTTTACACCAAGGCACTTAACGAAGGTTTAATGAACATTTTCGTAGATTCTGGAGCACTTGTTTGTAACCCATGCTGCGGACCATGTCTCGGTGGACACGTAGGGCTCATTGGACCTGGAGAAGTTAGCCTCTCAACATCAAACAGAAACTTTAAAGGAAGACAGGGCAGCAGCGAAGGAGAAGTTTACCTGAGCTCTGCAGCAGTTGCAGCATCATCTGCAATCACCGGAAAAATTGAAGATCCGAGGAACCTATAAAATGGTGGTTATTATGAAAGGAAAAGCATGGAAATTCGGAAATGATATAGATACAGATCTAATCCTCCCTGGAAGATATCTGGTTTTAAGATGTGAGTCAGACCTTGCAGAGCATTTAATGGAAGGGGCAGATCCAGAATTCCCTAAAAAAGTGAAAAAAGGAGATATAATAGTCGGAGGTAAGAATTTCGGCTGTGGATCATCAAGAGAACACGCGCCAATAGCTATGAAAGGTGCAGGAATCTCTGCAGTGGTTGCAGAGTCATTCGCGAGAATATTCTACCGAAATGCTATAAACCTGGGTATACCCCTCATAGAAATAAAAGACATCTCCAAACATGTTTCTGAAGGAGATGAACTTGAAATAGATATGGAAAAAGGAATTCTAAAGAATTTAACCACCGGCGAAGAATTCACCATCAAAGGATTACCTGGATTCATGAGGAATATACTGAACAAAGGGGGGCTTATTCCCTACTTAAAAGAAGAAATTGCTAAAGGAGAATTATAATAAATCAGAGTACCTTTAACTTTCTTATTTTCACTCGAAAATCTCTCAAAAATTCGAAGAATTTTTGGAGCGCAAAAATCTTTCCAAGATTTTTGCAAGCTACGATTTTCGGTGCCCCAAACACTGTCAAAATCCTCAAAAAATTCAAAGAATTTTTTGGGAGTTAGAAAATGCGTTGCATTTTCTAAAATTCAAAGAATTTTGACTGTGTTTGCAAAACTTTCAGTTTTGCAACCGTGAAAAATTGAAATTTTTCACATGTTTGAAGGTTTCAAAAACTAACAAATGAGGGATTATCCCCTACTTAAGAAGAAATTGCTAAAAGTGAATATAGTAAATTCTTCTTAACTACCTACTTTTTTCAAAAACTTTTTATTTTTAGTACCTATCCTATAATTAACATGGACAAGGAAAAAATCATCATACAAACCAAGAAGTTTGTACAGAATAAGTTGCAGGGAGAAAGTTCAGGACATGACTGGTGGCATGTTTACCGTGTTTGGAAAAATTCCATCTATATCGGCAGAAGGGAAAATGCTGATCTGTTTGTGACCCAGCTCGCAGCTTTACTCCATGATATAGCAGATTGGAAGTTTCACGGAGGGGATGAAAATGTGGGCCCGGAATTTGCACGAGAATGGCTTGAAAAGTTGTATGTTAATGAAGATATAATTTCTCATGTCCTTGAAATTATTAAGGATATATCTTTTAAGGGCGCTGGAGTTAAAACACCCATGAAAACCATTGAAGGCATGGTTGTGCAGGATGCAGATAGACTAGACGCTATTGGGGCTATTGGTATAGGCAGGGCATTCGCTTATGGTGGCTATAAAGGGCGCGAAATGTATAATCCCCATATTAAACCTGTAATGCACGAATCATTTGAGCAGTACAAAAATAATACAGGACCAACTATAAATCATTTTTATGAAAAATTACTGCTTTTAAAGGACTTAATGAATACTAAAACTGCTAGAGAGCTTGCAGAAGATAGACACAAATTTATGGGGCAATTTTTAGATAGATTCCTCGAAGAATGGGAAGGATATGATTGATATAGGAAAGTAAGTAATAGCACTATAGGAAAACTATGAAGATTAAAATAAACTGAACAGGTACAATTCCTAAAAAGCAGCTTTTATATAACCTGAAAATTCTAGAATTAAACTTAATTGAAACATAAAAATAATTAGTTAACTTTCAATTAATGTAATTTAAAGAGGAAATGTTTAATATAAAGCCATCAATCCAGAATATTTAATATAACTGCAATACCAGTACAGTAATTCTATATAAAAGATTACATCCTAGGAGGATTAAATGGATAAATTCATGCAAGCAGCGATGGAAGAAGCAAAAAAAGGGCTATCTGAAGGAGGTATTCCAATTGGTTCTGTTCTTGTCCATAAAGGCAAAATCATAGGTCATGGACATAACAGGCGCGTGCAAAATGGAAGCACAGTACTTCACGGCGAGATGGACGCGCTAGAAAATGCTGGGCGCCATCCTGGGGCTTTTTACCGCGAATGTATTCTTTATACCACATTATCACCATGTCCAATGTGTTCTGGAGCTATTTTGCTTTACGGCATTCCCCGAGTGATAATAGGAGAGAATAAAAACTTCATAGGCGAAGAAGAACTACTTAAATCCAGAGGGGTTAATGTAGAAGTTATTCAAGATTCTTCATGTATTGAAATGATGTCCAGCTTCATTAAAATGCACCCAGAATTATGGGATGAAGATATAGGGTTATAAGCACATTTTGATTCCGTTTCACATATGATTTTCTAAAGAATAAAATTCCTAAAAGGGATTACAACTCAGAAGAAGTGACTGATTAGGAAATGGTAAAATTTTTAAGAGATTTCTAGGGATAACATGATAAGGGAAGCAAATACAGAAGATATAGTGTCAATCGTAGATTTATGGGAAGAGATGATGAATTTCCACATCCAAAAAAGCAGCATATATGATATTAAACCCGATGCGCGGCAAATCTACGAATTTTATCTTAAAAAAATCCTTAAAAGCCACGACAGTATAGTTCTAGTCTACGAAATTGAAAATAAAATTGTAGGTTATTTGATGGGTGAAGAGTCGCAGCTTCCCCCTGTTTATAAAGAAGATAAGATAGGAACCATAGTAGAAATATGTATAACAGAAAAACATCGAAATAAAGGAATTGGAGAAGAATTAGTAACACAAATAGAAAAATGGTTTATATCTAAAGATATTTGCACAATTGAATGTGTAATCTCAGATTTTAATGAAATATCAAAAGGTTTCTGGTTTAAAAACAATTATAAACCTTATAATTTAATATGTCTTAAGAAAATACGCTAAAAATTTAAAATAAAATTAAAAAAAGTTAATTTTCAACTATCATACCATCCAATACACTTATTACCCTATCAGCCTGTTCAGCAACAGATAAATCATGAGTAACGATAATAAGAGTTACATTTTCCTTTTTATGGATATCTTTAATTCCCTGAAGAATCATTTTACCAGTCTTAGAATCCAGAGATCCCGTGGGCTCATCTGCAAGGATTATAGATGGATCATTTGCAAGTGCACGTGCAATTGCTACCCTCTGTCTTTCTCCACCAGAAAGTTCAGTAGGCTTCCGTTCAGCTTTATCTAATAAATTAACATCTTCTAAAAGTTTTAAAGCTTTTTCTCTCATTTTTTTGTTAGATAGCTTTCTTTCATACATTGGAATTTCTACATTTTCCACTACCTTTAAATTAGGTATTAAATTGTGCATCTGGAAAACAAACCCAATTTCTTTGGATCTAAAATAATTCAAATCTCTGGTCTTGGAAAGATCATAACCTGCTACCTTAATATACCCTCCATCAGGCCTATCCAGTGCCCCTAACATGTTTAAGAGAGTTGATTTTCCAGAGCCGGAAGGCCCTATTATAGAAACAAACTCGCCTTTTTTAATGTTTAAATCAATACCATTTAAAGCGATTATTTTTCCATTATCAAAGCTTTTCTTAAGGTTCTTTATTTGAATAATATTTTCTACAGCAGCATATTGCTCATTTAAAGCTTTAGTTTCCATTTTATCACATCCATATTATTCATAACGCAATGCTTCTGTTGGTGGTAACCTGCTTGCCCTATATGCAGGATAAAATCCGCCTATTAATCCAACAAATAAGGCTATCCCCAGTGCTTTTACAAAAGTATTCATTGTATATACTGGCTGTATAAATCCATCCATTCCAAACATCATTAACAATTGAATGGCTACGATACCCATTATTACCCCTACTACACCAGCTACTAAAGTAAGTACAATGGATTCTCCAAGGATCATTCCAAGTATTCTTCTATTTTTCCAACCTACGGCTTTCAAAACTCCTATTTCACGGGTCCTCTCAAATACTGCCATTATCATTGTGTTTATAACCCCTATTCCCCCAATTACAACAGCAAGGAGTGAAATTGCCCATGAGGCAGTATCAATAGTTTTAAGTCCAGAATCTACTTTTCCAAAGTCTTCCATGGATTTTACTGTCATCAATTCATTTGTATAAATATCATCTATTTCATTGGTCACATTCTCAAGATTTGCATTTTTATCAATCTTTGCAAATATCATTGTTACTTTATCTTCCTTATTTTGTAACTCTTGAAGCTTATCCAAAGACATAAATACTCCTCCGTCCTGTTGAAGGTCACCAGTTTCGTATATTCCTGTAATTTTGAATTTTTCACCTGAAAATTCCATAGTGTCACCTATGGTTTTGTTAAGCTTTTGAGACGCTGCTTTACCCATAATTATCTCATCTTTACCTTTTGTAAATCCCTTACCGCTGGTAATGGTTATTCCTCCAAGAGAGAATTTATCACCATCTATTCCCATTACTGCAAAATAAGGATTATTCTTAACAGGATAAATTCCAATTAATACGCCTATTGCATCTTGGACACCACTAATGTTCTTTAAATCATTTACCCGCTTATCATCAATAGAACTGAACATCATATCTGATACATTGGATTCTACCACCATAAAATCAGACCCTCCAGATTTAAGAGTCTCTTCTGTTGAAGATTTAAGACCATCTGTGATGATTCCAAGTGCAACAATTGTTGCGATACCAATAGCAATTCCAATAACTGCTAAAATTGTTCTTGTTTTATTTCTAAATGGATTTTTAACCACAAGCTCAAAAAATGACATATTACTCATCTCCACTTTACTTCATATGGATGAATGAGTATTCACATGAACATATATAAAGTTTTGCTTAAATTAGCTTGATTTTTAATCAAATTTAGTTAAATAAACCATATTTTCCCTAATTATCTAATTAAATAAATTTTTATATCCATTCATACTTTAATGCAGATATAAACATTATTTTAAGCATTTTAATTACAAATATCCATTATATTAACAATTTAATTTAATCAACTGTTTTAATCCAAATAATATCCAAATTGAAGACAAATACACCAAAAATAATCTACAAATTTAAAAATAAAAAAGAAAATTAAAATAATAAACTAATTATATAGCTGCCAGTCCAACAACCCAGCAATAATACACAAATACTTAAGCTTCTTTCTTTTATCAATTTACCATTAATTATAGCAATATAAAGATATAGCTACTGTAACAGGCCCTGCAACAAAAACTTCAGTGTTTGTATCAAAAACCAGGCCCATATCATTTATCTGTACAATAGCTGCTCCAATTAGCAGATATTGAAAGTAAAAACTAAAAGAGGCGCATGTTTTCTTTCAAGGCTTAAAAATAATGATTCAGATTATGCCCGTATACCTGGAGAATCATAGATAAGGAGGTTTTAACCCACGGAGACGGATTTTGATTCTCTTTAAAAAAGAAATAGTAATTACCCACCCTCCCACGAGCATAATCTGAATAGACACTTAATTTTATATCATTCATTTACTATTATTAACGAAATTACCATCACTCATGTGGAGAATTTCATCTGCAAAATCTGCCGACGCCTGAT
>JAEYQZ010000161.1 GCA_023409695.1 Methanobacteriota archaeon
CTCATTGTTCCAACAGATGCAGATGCTACTCCATAAAACCTCTTTTCAACAGATCCCATAATTGCATTGGTATTTGGAGATGAGAAAAGTCCAAACCCTGCACCAAGTATAACTAAGCCTGCTATTATAAACTCGTAGCTTGTGGTTGCGTTTAAAAAGACGAATAGCAGAAGCCCTACTGTTGTGAATGCCATACCGAGAGATGCGATTAAACGAGGATTGTATTTATCCGAAAGCCTGCCTGCAATAGGAGCTAATATGGCCATAACTACTGGTTGAGCTATTAAAATCAGCCCGGCATTTCCAGGGCTTAAACCTTTTATGTACTGTAAATACAGGCTCAGGAGAAAAACCACTGCAAATGTGGCGCTGTAACTGATCAGCGCAGCTAAATTGGAAAATGCGAAAGTTGCATTTTTAAACAGCTTAATCTCAAATACAGGGCTTTCAGTCTTTAATTCTAATATAACAAATGCAATTATTCCAATTATCCCCAGAGCAGTTGCTATTACTCCTGTAATTTCTGGAAGTAATGAAAATCCATAAATGATCAGGAAAAGGGCTATACTGTAAATCACAGAACCGGGTAAATCGAATTTTTCTCCCCTACATACTGCCCATTCTCCTTTTAATTTCCAGAAAGTGAGTGCAAGAACTACTAAGCCCAGCGGTATCATTAAAAGAAAAAGGCTTCTCCAGCCTAAAACCTGTGTCATTATTCCGCCTAAGACAGGGCCAAGTGATAAACTGACATATACTGAGGTAATTGTTATTCCTATAGCTTTACCTCTTTCTTTTGGTGGAAATACGTGGGTTACAATTGCTACACTTGTAACGAATATCATTGCAGATCCAATTCCTTGAAGGACCAGAAATGCAAGGAGAAACATTGATGAAGGTGCAACTGCACATAAAAATGACGCGATGGTAAAAGTTATAATCCCATAGGTAAAAATACGTTTCATCCCAAATATGTCTGCTAATCTCCCAAATGGGACTGCAAACATGGCGGATGCAAGTAAAAATGATGTTGGTATCCAGCTTAATAAGATAGCGTTTGTTTGAAACTCGGATCCAATTGCAGGAAGTGCGATATTGATTGCTGCGGCAATAAATGGTGAAACAAAGGACGCAAGTGTTGCAATGATTAAAGCTGTTAGTTTAATGTTGTTGTTATTTTCCATGAAATTCTCCTTTAAAATATCTGGTATAAGAGAACATTTTATTATATTTATAGATAAATATCTTTTGATATTATCTTAAAAAAGGGATTAGTTAAAATAAAGTCTTAATATATACAAATATAAGATTATTGTGATTAGGTATTAAAAAATAAGTAAATATGGGTAGTAAAAATTTATTTTTCTAAATCTTTGTATTTTGGAAGATCTCCCAGCGCAGGTGCATGGATAACTTTTCCATCATATCTGTAGCGCGACCCATGGCATGGGCAATCCCACGTTTTTTCAGCGTTGTTCCAGACCACCTGACAGCCTAAATGCACACAAGCAGAAGATACTGCATATATATTTCCATTTTCGTCTTTATATGCTGCTACTTTTTTACCATTTACTTTTATTATTCTTCCTTCACCATTTTCAAGTTCGGACGGTTTCATTGATTTAGGTCGTGAGAAACGTCCGGATAACAGTTCTTTAGCGACATCTATGTTGGTTCCAATGAATTCTTTTGTAGATTCTAGTTTAGGCATTGATCTAGATGGGTCAAAGAAGGAACTCCATTTGTTTTCATTTCCCAAAATTAAATCAGAGAGAATCATAGCTGCAACTGTTCCATTTGTCATTCCCCATTTCATAAATCCTGTCGCTACATAAACTCCTTTTGATTTAGATTCTATTTTACCAATATAGGGGACATTATCTAGGGTGATGTTGTCCTGTGTAGACCAGTGGTAATCAATTGATTTAACATCAAAGTGATCACGGGCGTGTTTTTCTAATTTTTTGTAAAATTCAACTGTATCAGGCTCGTGCCCTACTTTATGATTTGCCCCGCTCACTATAACAATATCTCCTTTATCTGATGAGGATGAACGGTAAGTTACAGTGGGCTGTGTGCTTACATACATGCCCTTAGGAAAGGGCTTGTTCAGGTATAAACCAAGAGCATATGACATGTTTGGGTACATTTTAGCAAATAAACGGCTTGGATCGTAAACTGGAAAATGGGTTGCAACTATTACATTTTTTGCTTTAATTGAACCTTTATCAGTGATAACTTCATTTATATCTCCTTCTTTCACATTAAGCGCCCTTGTATTTTCAAATATATAGCTGCCGTCACCAGGAATGCTTTCAATTAGATTAAGTAAGTATTTTCTTGGATGAAATTCAGCTTGATTTTCATACTGGACGGCTCCTGCAATTTCAAAGGGCAGCGGTGAAGATTCAGTGTATACTGCTTGAAGCCCTGCATCTGCTGCAGCTTTGGCTTCTTTTTTAAGCATATCTCTTTCTTTTGGATTTTCACTGTAAATATAACAGGGTAGGCGCCTGAAATCGCAGTCTATATTTCTTTCTTTTATAATTGACTCAATTTTGTCTATAGATTTTTGATTGGCTTCTGCGTAAATACGTGCTCCATCTTTACCAAAGTGAGATTCAAGATTAGAATAAATGATATTGTGAGCAGCAGTGACTTTTGCTGTTGTATTTGCAGTTACATCCTTGATGACCCTTTCGGCTTCAATTAATGCTACAGATAACCCTGCTTCTTTTAAAAGTAATGTAGATGTAATTCCAACAATTCCGGCACCTAAAATTGCTACATCAACGGATAATCCTTTTTCTAATGGATTAAAATTAGTATCAGGTGTATTTATAATCCAGAATGATTTTAATTCTCCCATATTTTCAAGATTCTCACTTTTTTTCATAACATTCACAACCATAAATATCATAATTATTATTAATTTTTAATTTTTTATTAATATAAAATTTAAGAAACCATTAAACTAATTTATTACGAATAATAAAATAAGTATGATAATATGATGCTGACATTTGATTTTTTAACTGCATGGCTCGCGAATATATATTATATTCTTTTAATATTTGTGCCTCTATTTTTGGTATTCAACACTTTTAAACTGGTAATAAGGGCAATAACTGCTAAAAATAGTAGTAAATAGTTATTTAAGCTGAATTATTTAAATAAATTGGAGTTTAAATAATATCAAACTCATTGAATGAATAAAATATGTTAATAGTTAATAATAGTCATTGTAATTGCTTAAATTTTAATTTCAAATATTAAAAACGTTTTATAGTATTGGATCTGATATTAAACTGCTATTTTTTGATCCGATAAAAATTTATAAAAAAGAACCTATAAATAAAACAAGGTGATATCTTATGCAAAAAACTATGGAAAATTTAGCAAAGGCTTTTATTGGTGAAAGTCAGGCAAGAAATAGATATACGTTATATTCTAAGGTTGCAAAAAAAGAAGGGTATGAACAACTGGCTGAAATTTTCCTTATTACTGCCGATAATGAAAGAGAACATGCTAAATGGATAATGAAAATGATCCAGGGTTTAAAAGCCGAAAGTAAGGAACCTCTTGAAGAAATCGTAGTTGAATCTGCTGCTGCACCTGTTATCTATGGGACAACAGTAGAAAACATTAAATCAGCAATTGCAGGGGAACATTACGAAAATTCTGAAATGTATCCCGAATTTGCAAATACCGCTGAAAAAGAAGGGCTTATAGACATAAGTGACAGATTATTTGCAATTGGCTATGCAGAGGTACATCACGAAGAAAGGTATCGAAAATTATTAGAGCAAATAGAAGCAGGTACACTTTACAAGAAAGATAAGGAAGTAGAATGGAACTGTAGAAAATGTGGGCATGTATATATTGGAACAGAACCTCCAGAAAAATGTCCATCATGTGATCATCCAGCAAAATACTTTGAAATTAAATGTGAAGAATATTAAAAGAGAGATCAAAAATGACAGAACAAAATCAGGTTTACAGGTGCAATATATGTGGAAATATCGTTGATATCCTTCATTCAGGTGCAGGAAAACTTGTATGCTGCGGACAGGAAATGCAGTTGCTTGAAGAAAAAATCAATGATTCAGGGTCTGAAAAACATGTTCCCATAGTTGAAAAAACTAATAATGGAGTTAAAGTTAAAATAGGCTCTATTCCACACCCTATGGAAGAAAATCACTTTATAGAATGGATAGAAATAGCTACAGATGGTAGAATTTATAGAAAAATGCTTAAACCGGGCGACAAACCTGAAGCTGAATTTGAAATTGATTTAGAAAGTATAAATGTAATCAATGCCAGGGAATATTGTAGTATTCATGGATTATGGAAGTCAGTTTAGGATTAAACTTTTAACTGATTATTACAGGTCTTAAATCTATTTATGTGCCTGTAATCTTTTTTTAATTTATTTGCTGAATGATTTAGCTTGAAATTATTGGTGATCAGGTGTAGACTTGCTTTATCATCATTTAATTAGTATATTGTAGAAAAATTTGTATATTAGATATTCTAATTTTAGATAAATAATATAAATTTTTTAACCGATGATTTCAAAACCTAAAAAATCTTACGTATTATAATTAAAATAAACGTTAAATTTTTTATATTGAGAAAATCTGTCAAAAATCTATGATTTTTGACGCCATGAAAATTTTCAATTTTCATAGGCTTCGATTTTCGAATATTAAAAATTTTCAATAAAATGGAAAATTTTTATACTTTAAAATTAAATGTCTATTAACTTTAAAAAGTGAATAATATGAAAAATAAAATTCTCCCATTGATACTTGTAATATCTCTAATAGCTATAGTAGCTATATCTGGATGTATTCAGTCCGATGCAAGCGGTATAAATGGACTTTCTTCTACAATAAATAATCATCTTAAAAATGGAGATAGTTATTATAATACTGCAGTAACGAATTCAAATAAATATTCCCTTGATACTGCAAGTTCAAATGCTGATAGTGCATTATCTGAATTTAATTCAGCAAAAACTTCGGCTGAAAAGGCTTTAAGTTACGCTCAAAACTCTAAAGATGGTGTATTTACAGAATATACACAAAACCTTATGGTGGAAATAGATGCCCGGATTAATGCAACCTCCCAGCTTCAACAGGCTATTACTTACTTTAAACAGAAAGATAGTATAAATGGAAATTCTCATGTAACACTTGCAAATAGTTATATGGACAGATCAATTCAATATGAAACAGAGAATAATAATTTAGTAAAACAAAATCCATCTAAATTTAAATAGCACTGCTTATAATTTAGGTATTCATTTATTATTTTACATGAATTAATATAATTCAGTGAATATAATATAGCATAACAAGCACTGCAATTAAAGCCTGTAATCAACAGCATTAAAAATGGGCATGAATGTATTTAAAGTGGAAAGATGAATTAGTAAATAAGGATTTAAATTTAATAATTTTTATTAAATAATCATTCAAAATTTAAAGATTTCAATTAACAATTTTTGTTTTTGTGGTTAAGAATATAGAATTTTTTTTCTGAACACAAAATTCAGAAAATTTTTGAGGTTGAAGAAAAATTCATAGAATTTTTCGAAACCCTAAAATTTTTTAACAAAAATTTTAGAGGTTTAAGGAAAATATGGTTTTCCTGAACTACAAAAACGAAGCCGGTGGAAATTTTCAATTTCCTAGGCGTCAAAATCGAAGATTTTAACAGTTTTTGAGGTATTTTATGATTAAAACTTGTTTGGAATGTAAAGGTAAAGGACATAAAGTCTTAAGTTACAAAGTTTGTGAAAGCTGCCATGGAAGCGGCGTAAAAAGTGAAGTAGATGTTAAAAAGCATGTTAAAGGTATTTCAAAAGGGGCAATGGAACGGTTCGACTTAGACGAAGAACATGAAGTCCCATGTGATGTCTGTAAAGGTAAAGGGGAAGTAGAAGTAACAGAAACATGCGAAGAATGTGGGGGTAAAGGCGAAATTAATGTCTGTAAAAAATGCGGTAAACAGATAGAATCAGGCGATTACTGCAAAGACTGTGAAGTTAAAGAGAAAGTATATGCATTACACCCTTCATGTGATATAAATGATCTTGAACTTGGTGCTAACTATAAAGGAAAAGTTACACGAGTTGAAGATTGGGGAATATTTGTAAGCCTCTCAAAAAAGGGTTATGGTCTAGTTAGAGGACGAATGTTAGGCCACGATGTTGGTGATGAGGTTATTGTTAAAGTAATTGATATTAAAAAGGCCAAAGGAGAAGTTGATCTTACATTATCAAATCTTAAGGGAAAATATGAGCTTGTTAAGCTTAGAAAGAATATTGCAAGAACTCCTATTGGTGAAATTACTAAAAAATCTGTTAAAAAATCTGTGAGGATAGTTGGGGAGGTAATTCAGATCCAGCAGACCTCTGGACCGACTATTTTTACAATTTCAGATGAAACATCCACTACATGGGTGGCCGCGTTTGATGAACCTGGAATAAGGGTATATCCCCACATAAACATTGGAGATATAGTTGAAGTACTTGGTGAAGTTTCCATCCACAGCGGTAAGATACAGATAGAATCTGAATCCATTGAAAAATTACATGGTAAAGAGTCCCTTGAAGCAAGAAAGCTTATTGATGAGGCCATTGATGAAAAAGCCCGGCCTGAAACAACAGAAATCCTGATTGAAAGTGAAGTTCTGGATAAACTTAGGGGAAGAATGGCTGATGCTGCAAAAGCAATAAGAAGAGCTATTTTTGATGGGAGATCTATCCTTGTAAGGCACCATGCAGATGCAGATGGAATATGCGCAGGGGTTGCAATTGAGAAAGCAGTAATTCCTTTAATAAGGGAAATCAACCCTGGAAGTGATGCAGAATGGCACTTCTTTAAGAGAGCTCCAAGTAAAGCTCCTTTTTATGAAATAGAAGATGTAGTAAAAGATTTATCCTTTTCACTGGAAGATATGGAAAGACATGGTCAAAAACTACCTTTGATAGTTCTTCTTGACAATGGATCAACTGAAGAAGATATTGTGGCACTTATAAAAGCTAAAATTTATGATATTGAAATTGTAGTTATTGACCACCACTATCCTGGTGAAGTAGAAAACGAGAGAGTAGCTGTAGATGACTATGTGGATGTACACGTGAATCCTTATCTTGTTGGCGGTAATTCTGAGATAACAGCCGGAGCACTTGCGTATGAAGTGGCAAAAATGATAAATCCTGAAGTAAAAGAAAATTTAATGCATTTGCCAGGAATTGCTGCAGTTGGAGACCATGCAAGCTCAAAAGAAGCTGAAAAGTACATAGAACTTGCTGGGGAAAAAGGTTATACAAGGGAAGATCTGGATAAAATTGCAACCTGTGTAGACTTTGAAGCATTTTATCTGAGGTTCATGAACGGTAGAGGTATCATAGATACAATTCTAGGCCTTGGAAATTATGATAAACATGTAAAGCTTATAGGGGCGCTTTACAACGAATCTCAAAAGAGAATTAAAAATCAGCTTAGAGCTGCGCTTCCAAATCTTAAAACCCAAAAACTTCCTAATGGAGTAATATTCAGCGTTTTAGATGTTGAGAAATACGCCCATAAATTCACATATCCTGCCCCAGGTAAAACAACAGGTTATGTGCATGATACAATGGTTAAAAAGTATGGAGAAGAAAATCCAATTATAACCCTCTCATTTGGCCCTGACTTTGGAGTCATAAGGGCAACAGATGCTGTAAATGAGAAATTTGGATTTAATTTAAACACTATTGTTACAAAACTTGCAGAAGGAATTCCTGAAGCTGGAATAGACGGGGGCGGCCATGAATGTGCTGGATCGCTCAAGTATGTTGAGGGATTATCTAAAAAAGTGCTTGGAGCATTTGCAGAAGAAGTAGCTGCCCTTGGCAAATAAATTCTCTAAAGAAACTTCTTTTTTTTAATAGTTTCTCCATTATTTACTATTTTTTAATTCAATACAGGTTTCGCAATATTCATCGCCATTACACATTGCTTTGGTAAATTTTTTTGTATATTTTGGGTTTAAATTACTGACAAAGGTTTCATGATAAGCATTGCAGTTTTCAAAAAGAGTTTTACTCTCTAAACCTATCTCTTTAGCCCTATTTAGGAATGGGCAGCTTATTATATGACTTTTTGCATGATCTCCAACTGCATAAACTATTTTATATTCTATTTCTGGCCCGTAAAGAATTTCTGAAATTAATTCATTGGTTTTCTCAATTTCTGCTGCCGTTTTAACTGGAAGTCCTAGATATTTTGATAGGATACTTGCATTTTTTCCATCCTGAATCCAGGATATGTAATTAATAGTATCCATTAATGGTTGAATTTTTATGTAATCTGGACCTAAAATATCTTTATATACTTTTTCATGGGTTAATAGCAGTGAACTTGCAGATTGGGCAGCAATTTTCCATCTTAATTCTACTGGAAAATTATCAATATTGATCACAGTTTCATCCCCCTTTAATATTATTAGTAATATTATTATATGTTTTTATATTAATTTATTTCCTTAAATTAATTTACAGAATAAAAATGAATAGAAAAGTTTAAAATTTATTATAAATTGGACCCTAACTCGACATTATATGAATCTGGTAAGTTGCCCGAGCCTTGATATTCAATTTCAAAGTTCTTAATTTCGTTAGGGGCAATATTAGTTAAAGTTGTAGAACCACGATAAATCAAATTTCCATTTTTGTAAAAGTTAACATTAATTGTAGCATAACGAATTGTACCAGATCCTGTATTCTGTACTTGTCCTTTAACTGCATCTTTACTGAAAAAGGGTTTTGTCATTTCATAGTTTAAAATTTTAAGATTTCCACTTGAAGGGTTTTCACTTTGAAGAGATGCACGTATATTGTTTTGGTCATTGTTTAAATTTAAATTCAAGTTTAGATGAGCAAGTCCTAAAGCACCAGTTACTATAATCAAACACAGTCCAGTTGAACATAAAAGCGTTGCACTTCGCAAATTAATCATACCTTTTATAATTATAGTATTAAATATGTTTTTAATAGTATTAATATTTTAATAATAATTATTATCTAAAAGCCATAATGAAAAATAAAAAATAACAGTTAAATTAATTGATATTGGGGTAAATAGTAAAACCCACAAAAATTCCTCAAGTTCAAAGAACTTTGGGGCCACAAAGACTTTCGAAAATCTAAGATTTTCGCATACGTTGCATTTTTCTAAAATTCAATGAATTTTGCAGATCAACAAATACGAAATATTTGAGGCATGTAAAAATATATTAAATCAAATTTCAGCTAAATAAATATAATGATAAAATAAAATTTAATGGGGCTGATCTAAATTATTAGAATTCTGCCAGATATATGTGTTTTAATCTCCCACACACTCTCAAGAGTGATAGAACTGGACTTTTTAGATGGTTTTGAAATATTAATTCCGGATTTTGTTGAAGAAATAGTTTTAGTTTTATGTGAAGGAAAATTAAAGGCAGGATTTTACAATGAAATAAAGAAGTTAAAGGAATTAGAAGCAGAGAGAAAAATAGATATACTTTATTGTAGTTACGGCGTAGATTGGCCTGAAAATAGAAATAAACTTATAAATACTGAAGATGATATGATTCTGGAAGTTGCAGTTGCCACAGAATCAATTCTTTTTACTGCAGATAAAGGCTTGAGGGATAAAGCTATTTCAATTAAGCAGCCTGTTATTTATATTCCCCCTAAATTCGAAAAAGGGATTAAAAAGCTTGCGGATGAACATAATTTTTAATGGGATCTGGACTTATTTAGATCTATGTCTAAAGCTCGGTGCAAGGGCGTAATTAAGTTGAATTGCAATGAGAACTGCAATGCTTAGATATGTACTGATGAAGCACAGAAGCGCTGCAATAGCATAAAATATTTGTGCAGTGATGATCCTGTTTCGCAGCGACTTATCAACCCCTTTAAAATCAGGGATTTCTCCTGAGATAAAGCCGCTTTTACAGGCGTACTGCCAGTGGACATATGTAAAAATCCCGAGAATTAGAATATTTAACCAGTAAATTCCTATTGCCAGTTTGAATGTAATATATTCTGTCAAAAAGGCCGTTGAAAATGGTATTAGCGCAACAAACATCAGGAAAAAGATAGATAGCCAGTTTAAATGCCGGTCGCTTTCTTCAATAAAAGTGTACTGCAGGGAATGCCCTGTCCAGAAAATTCCTAAAGTGATGAAACTCATGAAATAAACCAGTAACTTGGGCATTATTGACAACAAAATAATCCATAAATCTCCTTCACTGTGAACTGTTCCCAAAAATGGAATGCTGAGTTCAAGCACAAGAATTGTCATTGCAATGGAAAATATTCCGTCTGCAAGGGCTTTTGTCCGCTGTAAATCATGTCCTGCAAAAATATTATAATTATCTTTTAATTGGGGCATTTTATTTCTCCAAAATAAAACTTAGGGAGTTTATTTAAGCATAGTTGGCCCAACTTTTATGCTGTAAGAGTAGGGAGTACCTGATTTTCGATAGGGAACTTCAAAATTCCATGTTTCACCGGGATTAACGTAGCTTTTAGCATCAAAGCTGGAATATAATAAATGCCTCTGTTTATCATAAAAACTAACGGTTATAGAAACATATCTCAGTTTGTACTGCCCTGTATTTTGTGCTTGACCTTTGATTATATATTTATCTGGCTCGGTTTTAACCATCTGTTCATTTAAAATTTTTATATCATCATGGGGGTCAATTGTCTGTGCAGTATTGTCATAAGAATTGCTTTTGGTAAAATAACTGTTCACGTTAACCAGACTCAAAGCACCAGCTAAAGTAAGAATGATTAATGCAAATGATGCAATGTACATAACATTTCCCAATCATATCCGACCTTTAATACTAATAATTTTACTAAGAAAAGTATTAATAATTATATGATCGGTATTATTTAACAATTTCTAAAAATGAACTTTAATGAGATATTTCTGTTTTTTAAGAGTGGTTAAAA
>JAEYQZ010000168.1 GCA_023409695.1 Methanobacteriota archaeon
TTCATTGTGCGATCCAAGTGTTGTCGCTGCTACAGGGCTTTCAGGGTCCCCAACCACGTAATCCCCATTAATTACTGGCCATCCTTCTGCGGGTGATTTCTTTTCAGCCAATTAAAACACCTCCGAATTTTGTGACAGCTACGATTTTTTGACGGCTTGCAAAAAACTGTCAAATCTCCGATTTGACGCAGTGAAAATTTTCAATTTTCACAAGCTTTGTTTTTTGCGGTTCCAAAAAATCTACGATTTTTTGACGACTTAACTTTAAAAATATAAATAAAATAATAACTAGCTGTCATACTTGATTATAAATTATAACGTTCATATATAAAAAAGTTTAGCATAGTCAAATTTAATTAAAAACAAGTTATTAATGGATAGTTTAGGTTTATTTCGTAAAAAAGATGATATTAAAAGTATATCAGTTAGTTCTTAGTTAATATTATGGCATAATGGTAGGTACCGACTTCTTCCACTTTATTTACAGCGAATTCATAATTTTTAACTATTTCTTCCACTTCTTCTGGTGTTATTCTGACATGTAATGGGGGGCCGTGAGTAGATTCTTCTTTTTTAAATTCAACTACAGCAAACAATCCCCCTTGCTTAATTACCCTTTGTATTTCTTTCATTACACTTTCAACTTCATTGTTTTCAACAAACCCGTGTAGAACATTACCCATGTACAATATATCAATACTTTCATCATCTACTGGTATTTTTTGGGTTATATCTGCAACTGACGCTTCTATATTTTTGATATTCTCGCTTTCGATTTTTTCTTTAAATGCATTAATTGATTCTTCCCATACATCAACAGCGTAGACCTTACCTTCATCACCTACAATCTTAGATGCGGCAGTGGACATATATCCATCTCCACAACCAGCATCTAAAAATGTATCTCCTTTTTTAAGTCCAATTGTACTTAAAACCCTATTTGAGTCCAGAATTTCTTTACTTGAACGTCCGTGATGAAAATGTTTTTCAGATTCTGCCATTTTTTCCCTCTTTCAGTTAATAATTCAAAAATTTTTATATCGTTTTGAAGTATTGGAATTACTAAAATATTAAACTATCTAATGGCTTAAAAATTATGCAAAAATAAATTTTTAAATCAAAAATTAATTAAAAATTACAGATAAGCGTATAAAAAATCTATTAAACAAATTAGGGAATATTAAAAAGAATTTAACAATTTAAACTGTATTTGTAAATGTTGATAACAAGATGTATTTGATATCTACATCTTGTATACTTGTAACTATTTTTCATCGATCACATGGTTTACTTGTGATTCCACATCTTGCTCCTGCGGCTTCTCCTTGCTTTCCTTTCAATATTTTTCCACCGCTAGAAGGAGGATTGACTATTGTTTTGGCCTGTCCTTCAGCGATGTCTCCACTTGCTTTTTCCATTCTTTCTTCTTTTTCTGTTGCCCATACTTCAGAAGTTTTTTCTTGTTCTTCCATTTCCCTTCTCTCTTTTTCAGACATGCTTTTCCTTTCAGAACCTTCTTCTCTCATATTTATCACCTCTGCATACTAAAGATAATTTATATTTCGATAATCTCGACTTTTTGGATATTTAGCGAGTATTAAAGAGGATATCATAAATTTTAAACATTTTTACAGTTTTATTATTTTAAACATTGAAAATGGGCCTGCTAATTTCTAATTTTGATGTTCAAATTATAAGTAATTTACTACTATTTATATAAAAAGTATTAATTAAATGTTAAAGTCTACCCATTTTTCTAGCATATACTAAAACTCCACTGAAAAATTAACAAAGTAATTAATTATGTGTTTTTACGATAAATTAATAGTTTGAGGCGCTATATTGATTTTTTAATTAAAAAAATAGTGTTATCTAATTACTTATAAAAAAAAGAAAAAATTAAGGGCTATATTTAACTGTTATCTGGCCTTAATCTGTTCCTGGAAAACAGGAATACTCCTATAACAAAGAGGATAGCTGAAAGAACAACTGCCCAAATTATTTGGTACATGATGGTGTCCCAACTGACTGTGTATGTTAAAACATAACGTAGGGCATTTGCAACATGGTACCATGGGAGGATGTCATAAACCTGTATTTGCTGCCCCATAAAACTGCCAATTACCATCTGTGGCAGCTGGAAGAATGCACCAACCATAAATGTTAAAGGCACAGCTACTAGAGTTCCAAGCTGACCTGCCTGCGGAGGGCTTCTTGCAAAGGATGCTATGATCATTCCAAGGGATATGGAAGCTATACCTCCAATTATGCCAATAATTACTGCAAGTATGATGGAATCAATACCTCCCTGCCAGTGGAATCCTATTCCTATAGCAACTGCAAAGAGAATTAATACCTGTGCAGCAGCAACAAGTGACCATGGCAGAAGACCACCAAACAGGAAATCAAATGAGGTCATTTTAGAGAGTTTGAGCCTTCTAAGGGTTCCACTTTCTACTTCCCTTGTTAATATTGTTGCCACGCTGGTTGCAAGCATTAAAATTGCAAACACCATCATTCCTGGGGCGAGATAGTCAAAGGCCGTGAAAGATTCTGTTCCGGGTAATCCTTCTATTTTGCCCTGGATAAGCTGCTGTGATTGGGCATCATTATTTTGAAGATTCGCAGCTAATTTAGTTTGGTATTCCCCTAAAACACTTGATAACATGGCTTGAGTAATTCCAAATCCGGAATAACCAGTATCACCGCGGACGATAACTGTTGATGGTGTCAAAGTTGAAATAGATTTAGAGAAATTCTCTGGAATTATAATTTCTGCGTCTACACTTCTCTGTTTTACAAGATTATCTGCTTCTGCCTCTGATGTCAAAGTGACATTAAACATATTTGTATCATTTTCTGGATATTTGACATCCTTTAAGGTATCTGTGGTCTTATCTCCAAAGTTCATATGGGTCCCGCCGGGCATTGCTATGCCTTGATCATAGTTAACTACTGCAATGCTGTGTGGTTCATTATTTTCACCCATATTTCCATATGCAAACCCGAAAATTAACATAAAGAATAAGGGGAATAACAATATGAAGAATAATCCTCTTCTGTCCCTTAAAAGTTCTTTTAGATCTTTTTTAGCTATGCTCATAAATTTCATTTTATTCCCTCAATCCTGTTCCTGTTAACTCGATGAAAACATCTTCTAAAGTATTTTGACGTATAGCTAGATCATCAATGCCAATGTTGGATTCTTCAAGAGTTCCAATTATTTTAGGAAGTTTACCTACTGCATTTAATGCACGCAGATTAATCTTCCCTTCTAGTTCAATAACAGATATGATACCCTCAAAACCTTTGAGATAATTTATAACTTCTTCAATATTGTTCGGGTCAGAAAGCGTTATTTCAATGATATCTCCTTCTCCAACCTCTTTTTTAAGGTTTTTAGGGGTATCTAGTTTAAGCAGCTGACCGTGGTCAATTATAGCAACTCTGTCACTTAACCTGTCTGCTTCGTCCATAAGGTGCGTTGTTAAGATGACTGTTTTACCCTCTTTATCTCGGAGTGACTGGATGTAATTCCACAATACGCGGCGTGACTGAGGATCTAAACCTTCTGATGGCTCATCTAAGAGTACTATTTCTGGTTCGTGAATTACAGCTAGTGCAAGATTCAAACGACGTTTCATGCCTCCAGAAAGGTTAGCGACTACTGTATCTGCTTTATCTGTGAGAAAAAGGTCTTTCAAGAGTTTTTCTATCCTCTGGTTTAAGATATCTTTAGGAACTTCGTACATGTCTCCCATAAGCTTAAGACTCTCGTAACATGTAAGATTTTCCCAAAGCACCAGTTCTTGAGGACAAATACCGATTGTCTGTTTATCAGTATCATCTACTTTTTTATCATTTATCAAAACTTTACCGCTGGAAGGACGCAGTAGTCCTACCATCATGCTAATAGAAGTTGTCTTTCCGGCCCCATTTGGGCCTAAAAAGCCAAAGACTTCTCCTTTCTTTATTTTCAAATTTAGATCATTTACTGCCAAAAAATCTCCGTATTTCTTGGTGAGATTCTGAGCTTCTATTGCGTATTCGCTGGTAGTACTCATTTATTCCATCTCCATTAACTTTTTATAAAATTCAAGTTCTCTTTCTAGTCCTTCAATACCATATTCTAGGACAGCAAAGGAAATAGGTAATATTGCATCACAATATTTCTCCTTTTTTTTAAGAGATTCTTTGTACATCTGTAATTTACTTTCATAAAGCGGTTTGATTATTTTCGCACGTTTTTCTTTAGGTATGAGGTCAAAAAATACTGCGTGCACACTGAAATCAAAGCCGTCAATGTCTGGTTCAACAGGCTCTGCCACCATTTCAAGCAGCTTTTCTCGACCTTTTTCTGTGATGTGATATACTTTTTTCTTGGTATTTTCGCCAGTTACTGTTTTTCCCTCAATAAAACCCTCTTGCTCAAATCTTGCAAGAGTAGGGTACAAAACATTGTTATTCAGCTTAAAATAGGGATTCCCGAAAGATTCTCTGATATTCTTTTTAAGCTGATACCCATGACTTGGCATGAGGAAAATCATACCTAGAATGATAAGGTCTGTATTTGCCATTATGATTCACATCCAATTTTAAGTAAGTTATTTTTAACTTATGTTAAATTTAACATAGGTTAGTTTTAACATATAATTTTCTGGTATTTAAAGTTTTGCTAAAAATAAGTTTTAAATCATGATCTAGCTTTGTAATGGACTAGGTATGATTTGAAAAAACTAAAAAATATTGCAATTATTTAAAAAAGAAAGTGCAGTGCTCAAAAATACTTGAATAATAAGTTACATAATTATGAGTATCAGATGGAAGGTGAACAAAATGATAGAAAAACTTGAGGTTAGCTTAATCAATGAAAATGTTCATAATTTCAAAAAAGGGGAATTTGGGGTGGAAAAAATAGAAATTGATGAAGATAGGGGCTTAATTGAAGTAACATACGGTGCTAAAGAAGACGGCATCAAACATGTGATAATTCCACTTCAAAATATTGAAAAATGCGATTATATGGAAAAAATAGGGGGAAAAGTTGAATCTGAAGTAGAGAAGAAATAATTTTAGATTAATCAATATTTAGATAAAGTAATTTGTAATAATCAATTCATTAATTTCTCCTCTTTTTGAAGCATTAGAATTTATATGTCTTTTTGCAGGGACACGGCTTATATTGTAGTTTTTATAGAGTTCATCGAAGAAATGGTCATTAATGTCCTTGTTTTTAGGGTCCGAATTGCTGAGCATTAAGTATGCTCCTTGTTTATTCATTTTCTCAAAAAATCTTGCTAATCTAATTTGATCTTCATCAAAAAAGCCGTCTTTGGAATAATTTGTAAAACTTGAAGTTTTATTTAATGGGCGGTAGGGCGGATCAAGATATACGAAACTATCTTTTTGTATATATTTACTGGAACTTGTAAAATCTCCACAGAAGATTTCAGTATTCTTTAAAGCTTTATTTACTTTGATTATGTTTTCTTCATCATAGATACTTGGATTTTTATAACGTCCAAATGGAACATTAAATTTTCCTTTCCTATTTTGTCGGAAAAGCCCGTTAAAACATGTTTTATTTAAAAATATCAGATAAGTAACTCTTTCAATCCATTCCTCATTGAAAGTACTATAGTTAAAGTTTTCAATTTGTTTGTTATACTTGTCTCTAATCTGATAATAGTACTCCTTTCGCATTTCCTCTGATTTTTGAAGGTGTTTATGCTTAATTTCACTTAATCTATCTATCAATGCTTTATAATCGCCCTGTATAACTTTATATGCTATTATTAATTCTGGATTAATATCAAAAAGAAATGATTTTTTTATATCATATTTTCTCTTTAAAAAGAAGAACATTGCCCCTCCACCAATAAAAGGTTCAATATACCTCTCAATGGTTTCATTGTCCTTTATTTTTGAGGGTAATCTTTTATCAAATTCATCAAGTAACTGTGTTTTCCCACCAGCCCATTTTAAAAATGGTTTTGCACTAAAATCATTATCATTTTGCATATTTTACAAAACCCTCCGGAAACTTTGTTTTAGGGGCCTGCAAAATCGAAGATTTTTGAAGACCTCCAGTTTTGTAACACGCAAAAACTTTTTGTTTTTTGCATGTTTTTACAATCCGAGAATTATATAATATCTGCTGAGGATTACTGGTTATCAAGAATCTCTTCAGGCGCTCCACAGATCTTTACTAAATACTCTACTTCCATAAAATGAAGGTCTCCAGGTATAATCATACAGTGGAGAGGTCCGCCAAAGTCTTCGCTAATTAAATTTTTAATTTTATCGGCACGTACAAACGGTTTGTCTGAACCAGCCCTTGCAATTCCCACAGCTATAGTATCTTCAGTTATAATTCCTTCTTTTCTTTCTTCTTCAACTTTTAGGAGATATTCTAAACCTTGATTTACAGTCATATATCTGTTTTCATCAGCCCTAATATCTAAAAGTACCAGGGTGTGGGCATTGAATTCTATGTTGGCTTGTATGGCCGTATATGGTGAGTGTGGGAAGAAGTTTTTATCTGGAAATGGTACAGTAGTTACTTTCCCAAACTTATAAGCTTGGAGTCCTGCAAGTCCTGGAGCAGCAGATAAAATGGAAGATGCATGGATAACTGTGGTTTCAATGTCTCTTTTTTTAGCTTCAATCATCAAATCAGTATGTGTAGTTGCGATTAATGGGTCTCCTGCAGTTAAAAATCCAACATCCTTATCTTTAGCAGATTCTAAAATGATATTTTCTTCCTCAACTTCACTTCGACTTAAAACAACTATATCTTTCCCTATCATGAATTTTAAAGCATCTATTGTTGTTCCAAAGAGATTTGCTGTGTAAAATTCGGCATATACAACATCAGCCTTCCTTAAGGCTTCAATTCCCTTTAGGGAAATATCTTTTTCATCGTAAAGTCCTAAACCTATAAAATAAAGCATATTAACACCTCTATTTCAATATATAAATTTTTGACTATGTTATAAACACATTTAAACTTCAAATTAAAAGAGTAAAATTACTCATAAAATTTTTAAATTTAAATAATAACCATCAGAATGATTATATTTTAATCATGATAATATTTAGTTATATCAGCTTAAAGCTTTAATTACGAGGAAAATCATGATAGGTCTAAAAATTCCCAAAAACATGGCAAATGATGTGCGCAAAATTTTATTGAATCACTCACTACTGAACCTTGATGCTAGAATAAA
>JAEYQZ010000205.1 GCA_023409695.1 Methanobacteriota archaeon
TTATATCATCAGCATCTATTTGTAGATCAATAGCTCCTTTTTTAACTCCATAAGAATAGAACAGATCAGAGACAAGATTTTCTATATATTCTTTAAAGTTGACATCCTTAAGGTCTTCGGATTGATACAGCTTTTCATGGACCATTGCCATTGTTTTAACCCGATTCTGGCTTTCTCTCAGGACATTTATAGTCTCTTCTCCTTCCACACATCTGGTTTGCAGGTTGAGTAAACTTGATATGATCTGAAGGTTATTCTTCACCCTATGGTGAATTTCTCTTAAAAGTACCTCTTTTTCCATTAAAGACTCTTTAATTTTATTTTCAGCTATTTTATTATCAGTAATATCTAATAAGGATATCAAACTTTTCTTAGTTCCACGAATTATAGCAACAGTTGCGAATATATCTTTAATATTACCATATCTGTCAATAAATTTTAATTCGTAGTTTCTTGGAGCTAAACTTGGGTCAATTCGCCTGAGATTATGATACTCTTCTATTTTATCTTTATAATCAGGAGCTACAAATTCTCTCCAGCTTTTTTTACCTTCTATTTCCTCTTTTGAGTATCCATAAAGCTTTTCAAATTCTGCATTTACAAGGGATATTGTGGTATTTTCCTCAATTATAATTGTTGCAGTTCCAGTATTTTCAAATATAGTCCGGTAATATGCCTCTGATCTTTTAATTTGCTTTTCTGCTCTTTTACGCTCGCTAATATCCTTAGAAACCCCTATAATTCCAATTATTTTGCCATTTACATCATACATTATTGTTTCTCTTACATCTACATACACTTTAGAACCATCTTTTCTTTTACCTTCCCATTCGCCATTATATTCGCCAAATTTCAGTATTCCTTCCAAATCTGGTTTAAAGTGAGATTTGTTCCTATTTAAATACAGCATATCAATATCTTTACCAATTATTTCTTCTTCACAGTACCCATAAATGGTTTCTGCTCCCTTATTCCAGTAAATAATTTTCCCTTGAAGATCATAGACAATTACACAATCCCTGACATTAGTTAAAATATTTGCCTGGAACTGCAGCATATTTTCTGTCTTTTTACGTTCTATGACCGGATGCGTAGTAACAACAATACCATTTATTCCGGGAACATCTATTAAATTCTGAAATACGGATTCTACAGGAATATATTCCCCATCTGCCCTTTTAATCCGGAATTCTGTTGGAATCTCTGGATTTCGTTTTTCATAAACTTCATGTAAGTCTATTTTTACTCTTTCCAGATCATCATGATGAACGAAGTTCAAAGGGTTTTTTCCTATGAAATATCCCTCAGGATAACCAAGAATGCGTTTGGATGAGGGAGAATCAAATATAATATATCCCTCCTTATCAAGTATACGGATTAAATCACTGGAATTATTAATTAAAGATCGGAATCTTTTCTCACTCTCTTTAAGGGCAATTTCTGCTTTTTTACTCTCTGTTATATCTCGATTTACAAGAAGTAATGATTCAATCTCACCTCTGGCATTGAATTCTGGAATTATATGACTATGATAAAATAATAATCCCCGAATCGATTGAAATTCAAATTCTATTTCCTGTGTCTTCCCTGTTGCTACAGTTTTTTCAATATTTTCAACCCAGATATTGATCATCTCTTCAGACAGGGGTAACTCCTTAAAATTTCTGCCAATTAATTTTTCAGGAGATAATTTAAGTGTATCAGAGCCATGATTACCATATAAAAATCTTAATTTTTTGTCTATCCTGAAAATAGAATCCGGAGAATTTTCAACAAGAGCCCGATATCTTTCTTCACTTTCCTGTAAAATCAGTTTGCTGTCCAGTAATCTTTTCTTCTCCAGTCCCATTTCACCAATAACACTTGCCAGATTTGTAAGAAAACTCATAGCTTTTTCAATGAACTCTTCAGAGAATACGTCAACTTTAGACAAAACATCTAAATACTCTTCTTCGTCAAACCCATATTTATGAGCCTGTTGTCTGAAAAATTCTATATTTGGAGGTTCAAAGAAAAATTGGCCTGTAAATAGGTTAGCCAAATGCTCACCTCCAATGTAAACTGGCACCGCTATGTCCACAAGGCCATTAAGACATATATGGCTGGATTGTTTTTCACCAGCTTTTAATTTGTCACAAATTCTAGTGCCACTTTCTATACATTTTTTAAGGGTTTCAGGATGTTTACGGTGAAAATCCAGACAGATGTCCTGCCAACCTATAGCAACATCACCATCGGTACACTCTAAAACATTTCCATCTAAATCTTCTAAAGCAGATATAACACCCGTTAATTCATAAAAACTAGTTAATAATTCCTTAATCTTATCTATATCTACAAGATCTGAGAAAGAATAATTGTTAGACGTCATTAATTCAACCGAATATATTCTGTCACTGCAATGATTTAAATGTAATTCAAATTATGCTTAATAATATTATTCTGTTTTAAAGAATAAATATTGTTAAATAGCCGTTTATTATAATAAATATTATTAATAAGATTCAAACAAATAGTTAATAAAAATAAATGATAAATGAACTGAGTTATCACTAAAAATACACTCTTTTAAAATTGATAGAATAAACAATAAAATTCTCTTTTCACATCTATAATTATATTAATCTGGTTAAGTGATAATAATGGGCGAAATGTGGTTGTATCTGTTTCTTGTAGTTTTTCTGACCTATAGTTACATTGGCCTGTATATTTCACGTAGATATGGAGCTAAAATTGTTGGTTGGCCAACTGCAATACGAAGTAAAGACTATACACTATTTCTTCTCGCTGTTCCTCAAACATGCCTTATTTTAAATGCCGTGATAATTCTTAACAGCTCAAATTATGTGGAAATTCCAGTATTAATTGGTTTTATCATTATGATTATAGGCATGGGCTTCAATTTTATTGTAAGAGCAAATTTAGGGAAAAATTGGGTGCCTCTTTCCAAAACGACAGAATGGCAAGAACTAGTAACTGAGGGCCTTTATTCCAGAGTTAGGCATCCTTTTTATCTATCGATTTTAATCTTATTTTTAGGAGTCGCTATTATTTCCTGGAATCTATATGGATTATTATTCCTTATTTTGACTGTAATAGCTTTAATAATTAGAATAAGGAAAGAAGAAATAGAATTGATCGCTAAATTTGGAGAAGAATATAAAAAATACAAAAAAGAAACTCCAATGATTATACCTAAAGTAATATAACTGAAGAAGTAGTGGAACATTATGGAACAAGACAACAAATTTGAAGAGCTTAAAAAAGCCCTCAGAAACAGGAACTGCACTGTAAAAAAACATTCTAATGTTATGGAAATTACATTTGAAAATGAAGAAGATGGAGATTGGTTTGAAAACATTTTTGAGTACTATCAAAGAGAATCTGCAGTGTGCTGTTTAATGCCAATAAGACCAAAAAATGCCCCTCCCAAATTCATATTCAACATTAAAGACATGGATAAGTTTATTGAACTTATAAAAGATAATTAAATTATTTGGAGACAAAAATATGAAGGAAAGTCTTGGACCAAAAACTCTAGGTTTCCCTACACCTGTCTTTATAGTAGGCTCTTATGACAGCGAAGGAAAACCAAATGTAATGAATGCTGCAGCTGCTGGAATGTGCTGTTTTGTACCTCCATGCATATACGTATCTTTGCGTGAAGCGACCTACACTTACCACAATATCATGAAAAAAAAGGCATTTACTGTAAGTATTCCCCCTGCAAAATATGTTAAGGAATCAGATTATTTTGGACTTGCTTCTGGAAAAAAAGCAGATAAATTTGAAGTATCTGGTTTAACTCCAGTAAAAAGTGAACTGGTCGATGCTCCATATGTTAATGAATTTCCAGTAATATTGGAATGTAAACTAAAAGAAACAGTTAATTTAGGGTCTCATACCATGTTTATTGGTGAAGTTCTGGATTTAAAAGCAGATAAAGAAGTTCTAATTAGTATAACTTCAAAATCAGGAAAAAAATTGAGCAGAATAGATCCTGAAAAGTTTTTACCGATTATTTTCGATATGTCTACTAGAAATTACTATAAACTGGGTGAAAAAATAGGTGATGGATTTTCAGATGGTTCTAAATTATTAAAAAATAAATGAAAATTTGATTTTTTAGAATCTTGAGCTTAAAGACATGAAAGCTCTGAAAACAGGTACAAGTACTACTTTTCCAATTTTCAGTTTATACTTAAATCCTCTTCCACCCATTTCCTTTGAAACTACTCCTAAAAGTTCGGGAATATCCAGTTTTTGAGGGCATGCCTTTACACATTTTCCGCAATCAGTACAAAGTCCAGCATGAACCTCACCATCGCCCATAATACCCCCTAGCTGACCTAAATAAAGGAAAGAAGCTCTAGCTCCTTCATTGAACATGTATTTATGATTGTAAATTTCAAAGCACATGGGAATATTGACGCCTCTTGGGCAGGGCATACAGTAGCCGCATCCCGTACAGTCAATTTTCATAAGTTCTTCATAAACGTCTTTAACTTCATCGTAAAGTTTTAATTCATCTTCAGTGAGTGTATTTGGCAGAGTTTCATTTGCAACTTTGATATTCTCTTTAACCTGCTTTTCCTCACCCATTCCAGAAACAACACACGTAACTTCCGGATGGTTCAAGACCCACCTCAATGCCCAGTCTGCAGGGCTCCGTTTGATATCAGATTTGTCCCATATTTTATCTACCTTCTCTGGCACTTCTCCAGCAAGAAGTCCGCCTTTTAAAGGTTCCATGATGAAAACTGCAATTCCTTTTGAGTGGGCATATTTTAAACCTTCAGTACCTGCCTGATTAGTCTCATCTAAATAATTATACTGAATTAAGCAGGCATCCCAATCATATGCATCCACAATTTCTTTAAATGAGTTAACATTGTCATGGAATGAAAAACCTATATTCTTTATTTTTCCCTTTGCTTTAGCATCCTCTAAAAATTCAAGAACTCCAAGTTCTTTCAATTTTTCAAAGCTGCCTTTACCTAATGAATGAATCAAATAATAATCAATATAATCTGTCTGGAGTTTTTCGAGCTGTATTTCCAGATATTTTTCCATATCCTCATTTTTTTTAATGAACCATGAGGGCATTTTCGTGCAGAGCTTTACCTTCTCCCGGTATTCACCCTTTAGTATCTCTCCTAAAAATGATTCACTTGCTCCACCGTGATAAGGATATGCTGTGTCAATAAAATTTACTCCATTGTCTATTGAATCATAAATCAGCTTTTTAGCGCTTTCTTTATCGATTCTACCTGTTTTTGTAGGAAGTCTCATTGCACCAAATCCAAGTGCTGAGATTTTATCGCCATTTTTTTCAATTTCTCTCATCTGCATTTTATTACCTCATCCATCTGTCGATTGACCTGTCAGTCTAATAATTAACTAAAAAGATTATTATTTTGAGATTCCATCCCATAAAAGTTCAAAAGCTATGTCTAAATTCTTTTCATTTAATTTTTCAGGATATTTTTCAAAATGAGTTACTATCGTAACTACATTACCCCAAAAATAATCCATTACCATTTCAAAAGAGATTTCCTTTATTTTTTGTTTTTGAATGCCGTTTTTATAAATTCCAAGCATGCCTTCAGCGTGGGTTTCAACCTGTTCTTTGGTAAGTGAAGTTATATATGGAGAACAGTGAAAAGTGAGTATGAATTGGAATTTATACGGTTCATTAATGCCAAAGTGTACAAATTTAAGCCATAATCCTTTAATATTTTCTTTAAATGTTTTTTCATCGTCGTAGTGTTCGCTGCTTTCACACAACATACTTTCTTTGGTGTATAGATATAGACGATTTATAAGTTCTTCTTTAGTTTTAAAATAATGAAATAGTGTTCCTGTAGCAACTCCTGCTGTTTTTGCAATCTCTGCAGTAGAAGTTCCATGAAATCCCCTTTCAACAAAAAGTTTTAGGGATGCATCCAGTATTTTTTGTTCTTTTTCTTTCAAAAGTAACACCATACAAATTAATTTGACACATATGTTATAGACTGATTAGTCAATTTAGTATTTAATACTTGTGATCTATACATTAATGACAGTAATTTTGCAGTGAAATTCATAAAAAATAAGATGTTTAATCGCGCTTAAATTTGTTGAATACCTTTGATTGTGGGTGCTAACTTATAATAAGTTTAAATTAGGCCCCTATTTCATTAACTTTTCCTTCAAAATTAGAGTTTTTATGAGTTAGATTTGGTAGAGATTTGGGCATATCTATTTAATAGATTATAAATAATAAAAGATATATATTAACTATGAAAAAATTTCATTTCAGCGCCTAAAATCGCGAAAATAGAAATGAGAAATTTTCAAGTTATAATCAATAAATGAATATATTTAAATACATTATATTGAAATATTCATTCAAATTATTTAAACAAATAATTAGGAGGAAAAAATGCGCAATCTAGAAAAATTAAGTTCATTTAAACAGTATATTCCATTGACCAGACGATCCAATGAACGAAATATTGGACTGCTTGTAGATGGACCAAATATGCTCAGAAATGAATTCCATCTGGATCTAGAAATGATAAAAGAAATAGTATCCGAAAACGGTACAATAAAGGTTGCAAAGGTTCTTATGAACCAGTATGCTTCAGACAAACTTATAGAAGCTGTAGTAAATCAAGGTTTTACTCCCATAATAGTAGCAGGAGATGTAGATGTTCAACTTGCTGTAGAAGCTTTCGAACTTGTTTATAATCCTAATATTGATGTTATTGCGCTTATGACTCGTAATGCAGACTTTTTACCATTAATAAACATCGCTAAAGAAAATGGGAAAGAAACCATGGTAATTGGAGCCGAACCTGGTTTCAGCGTAGCCTTAAAGAACTCAGCTGATAGTGCGATAGTTTTAAATACACAACCAACTCCTGAAACTGCCTAATAATTCACCTTTTATCATTTTACCTATTCACTTAAGTGAAATATTTTATCTTTTTTAATAGGTAGATCCATGGATTTATTCATCACTTTTTATTTTTCTTTAATTTTTAATAGAACAAAACAACCATAATTAATTTTTCGATTTAAAAAGAAAAGCTATTTCTAATTGGAAATTCAGGAGACCTTCATGATTTATCTAAAAGAAGCAGTACTGCAAGACAGGAAAAAAATTTACAAATGGCTTTATTTTTCAGATTTTTCCCCATTTTTAAATGAATTACACTCCTCTGCATCGGAAAGTGTCCCTTCATTTCATGAATTTAAAGACGATTATGAAGATTTCTTTTTTGAAAGTTCTAATCCAGAGAAAGGGCAGGGATATATTATAACTAATGAAGAACAGGATATAGGATTTATATCATATACTTCCTTTCATTTAATGAAAGGCATTGCAGAACTGGATATCTGGCTTAAATCACTTAATTATGCAGGTAAGGGACATGGAACATTTGCTTTAAAGAGTTTAAGTAAAAAATTATTGACTGAAGGATTTCATACTTTGATTATGAGGCCCTGCGCAAAAAATATTAGGGCTATAAATTCATATGGAAAGGCAGGGTTTGTTGAATCCATTTTTGAGCCTGAAAAATATTATAAAAAAGAATATATTGACAAATATTCACCTGGAGATTGCAAAAATGGTGAAGACATATTCATGGTGCTAAAAAGTATTTAGAATAATTTTACCAATATTTTTAATAATAAAACTTTTAATTCAGTTTAATCTACTATTTATTGACATCAACTTTGCCGGGATAGTCAGTCCAACCGCTCAAAAATCGTTAGATTTTTGGCGCCCCTAACATGAAACTTTCGAAAATCTACGATTTTCGATGCGTCAAAATTCAGGGAATTTTGACAGTGTTCGAGGGCTTTTTTGAAAAAAAGGTTGATCAAAAAATACATCTGTATCCCCTCCTAAAAAATCACATGCCGGGATAGTCTAGTCAGGTAAGGCGTAGGATTCGAAATCCTATGAGCGTCGCTCACCCTGGGTTCAAATCCCAGTCCCGGCGCTTACTTTAAAAGGTTGAATAAAAAGTGAAAGTACTGAAAATATTATCCCAAATCTAAGGATCATTACTTTTCAACCAGATTTATATTACTAAATAAACATAGAAAAACAACATGAATACCCTAATAACTATTCTGTTAATTATTTTAGTAATCTTCATTTTATGGCAGGTATTTATACGAATTTTTAGGCGATTTTTTGACTTTCCAGCCCCTGCATTTATAGGTAATTTTTTAGATAGTGATTTTAGAAGGAAAATGCAGTCTCCAGATAAAATAATCATTAGAAGTGGAATAAAAGAGGGGATAAGAATCTTAGAAGTTGGATGCGGCAGCGGTGCATTTACAACATTTGTTGCAAGAGCTGTAGGAGATAAAGGTGAAGTATTTGCACTTGATATACAACCAGAGATGCTAAAACAGATAGAAAATAAATTAAAACGGCCTGAAAATAAAGATATCAAAAATATTCGACTAATCGAAGGAGATGCACTCAGTATGCCTTTGGAAGATAACTTTTTTGATCTTGTATATACCATAACTGTCTTTCAAGAAATTCCAGATAAACACAAAGCATTAAAAGAAATAAAACGAGTTTTAAAACCTAAAGGAATCTTAGCGATTACAGAATTTTTACCTGATCCAGATTATCCACTTAAATCTACTACCGTTAAAATGGGCACTGGTGAAGGGTTCGTTTTAGATGATGTTGAAGGCAGTTTCTGGAACTATACAGCAAGATTCATAAAACCAGATAATTAATTTAAGTGAATAAAAAAAATGTTTAAATTCTTTATACTATTTCTTCGTAAGTTCCATCTCATACCTCGATAAGCCATTACAATTATATAAGTGACTGAAATATCTAAAAAATCATTAGCAAAATGTATGTTGTCTTAAAACTGAAAATTATGTTTTTTTTAAACTATATTATTAAAAAAGAGTGCAAATCATTATTTAAATTAGTTATTGCCCTCCAGAACAAATTTTAAAATACTATTTTTTCATTGTACAAGCAATGTATTGTCTTTATTTACATCTAAAAAATGAACATATGCCCATATTTGAAATTAGATTAGTTTTCAGATGCTCTTACATAAAGGAGTATTTTTATGAAATTCATATTCTATTATACATGTTCTAAAAACTAATTTAAAAATATAAGCCTATTTAGAGGCGCTTTATGAAAATAAAATTTAAAAATACCAAAGAAAAACAAGTAGCATATATAATAGCAACAGGAAATAAGCAGATACCTCATATATTTACTGAATTAATGAATTATATCACAAAAAGCGACATATTTATTATTGAGTATCCTTACTGCACATTTTTTAACAATACATTAAATGTAGCCTCTGAAGAGTTACACTATGAAATAGGAATTCCAATCATTGGAGATATATCTGGAAAAGGGATGATACAAATTAAAAAATACCAGGAAAAAGCGTTGTATCAACCATACACAATGGTAGTTATAAACAGATTAATCATGCTTATCATGCTTTAATGAAGTATGCAGTTAAAAACGGATACTTACTATCAGGACCTGCTACTGAGATTTATATTAACGGCACTCCTGAAGTTTCAAAAAACGAAGTCTCAGTGGAAGTGCGTTTTCCCATAATTAAAAAATGAATACTACATCATTTTCTATATAATACGAGATATAATGCATATTTGACCAATTAAACACAGATATTATTCTTATTTCAATAGTTAGTAGTTCTCATATGCTCTTACTAAATCTATATTTCTATTATCCACATACTTGTTATAAAGTAATAAATGATTTATTATTAAAGAAATTGTCAGGAAGTGCCGTTATGAAAATAGAAATTAAAGATATAGAAGAAAAAAAAGCAGCTTATGTATCTGTAACAGGTCCTTACGATCAGATACCTGAAATTTTAGAAGAAGTAGTTGGTTATGTTATAAAAGAGAATTTGCAGATTACAGAGCCTCCCTACGGAGTATACATGAACAGCCCAATGGATGTACCTCCAGAAGAACTACAATATGAGATGGGAATTACATTTATAGGAGATGTGAATGGTGAAGGTAGAGTTAAAATTAAAGAAATTCCTGCCCATCATGCCGTTTCAACAGTATATAAAGGACCATACGGACAAGCTGCACAAATATATCAAGCTTTAATAAAATATGCCGGTGAAAACGGTTATAATATAGTAGGGCCTGTTAAAGAAATATATATGAACAACCCCATGGAAGTATCAGAGGAGGAGTTACTTACTGAGGTTCAGTTTCCAGTAATGAAAAAATAGTTACATAAGCAAGTCAATAGTTTACCCGAGGACTAATTATGGAAGTAGAAGAGAAAAGAATTAAAGATACACAGGTAGCCTTTATGAGGTACAAAGGTGGTTATGATAAGATTCCAGAGCTCATTGCAGAAACAGTACAATGGGTAACAGACAAAGGATTGAATATGACTGGAATGATTTATGGAGCTTATTTTAACAGCCCTGAAGATGTACCTCCAGAACAGCTGCGTTATGAAATAGGCGCTTCCTTCGAAGGTAGTGCAGAAGATGAAGGAAAAGTGATGGTCAAAATAATTCCAGAACATACCGTAATTGCAACCATTCATAAAGGGCCTTATACCGAAGTTGGACCTGTAATTCATGGATTAGGTGAATATGCAGATAAAAATGGTTATGACATAATAGGACCTGTTACAGAGGTTTATCTTAACAACCCCAATGAAACCGAACCAGATGCATTGCTCACTGAAGTGCAGTTTCCAGTAATTAAAATGGGATGATAACCGTTCATTTTTAAAGATTTTGTCTCACAAATCACTATTCTTTTTTATTTGTGGCGGAAATATATTCTACAATCTAATTTCTCTGTCCTGCAAAATTCTACTATTTCTTTTTCAATAATTTCCCAGTATGGATTTTCAGGAGAATAAAATTCCCGATATTTTGACAGTAAATCGTGGTGTTTATCTCCTAAAAACTCTTTAACACATCCCCAAACAGTTCCAGTAACATTTAAATTTTCAAATGCAAAATAATCGGCATAATCTCGTGTTTTATTAATTGAATGTTAAAAGTTATAATTCAGAATAGGTACATTTAATTAAGGAGGGAAATATTTGGTTGATGTATGTATTAAAAAACTAAAAGAGAATATAAATATTCCTTACAACTTGTTATTTTTAGCTGATGACTCCAAAGAAGCTATTGAGGATTATATTAAAAGAGGGACTTGTTATGGTGCATATATTGGCCACGAAATAGTTGGAATTTACGTACTTTTAAAAACAAGACCATTTACAATGGAATTAGTAAATATTGCTGTGAAAAAGCAATGCCAAAATAAGGGAATTGGAAAGAAAATGGTTTTAGATGCCATAACTAAATCCAGATTAAAGAATGCAAAAATCCTAGAGGTTTGCACAGGAAATTGTGGCATTTCACAAATAGCATTATATCAAAAGTGTGGTTTTAGGATTACTGGCATTGATCGTGACTTTTTTAAGCAGCATTATGAAGAAAAAATAATAGAAAATGGTATTGAATGTATAGATATGATAAGATTAAGCATTAATTTATAAAAAAATAGCATGGATTAAGATAACAATGATAGCAGTCACAGGCGCAACAGGACACATTGGAAATGTACTCGTCCGCGAATTACTGGCAAGAGGTGAGACTGTAAGGGCAATTGTGCCTCCATTTGAAGATATCAAGTCTCTTGACGGATTAGAAGTCGAAATAGTTGAAAGTGATGTGAGAGATGTGAACTCACTTATCAAAGCATTTCGCAGCGCTGAAATTGTCTATCATTTAGCAGGTATTGTAACAATATCATCTGGAAATGATGATTTTCTTTACCGGGTGAACGTTGAAGGAACCAAAAATGTTGTTAATGCCTGTTTAAAAAATAAAGTAAAACGCATGGTCTATGTTAGTTCTGTTCATGCCCTTAAAGAACCTCCTCACGGTACGGTAATTGATGAAACATGTGATTACGATCCAGAATGTACAAGGGGAAGCTACGACAGGTCAAAGGCTTTGGCATCTCTTGAGGTACTTAAAGGTATTGACAAAAACCTTGATGCTGTACTGGTCTGTCCAAGTGGAGTGATAGGGCCTTATGATTACAGAATATCTCAAATGGGACATTTATTTATTAATTTTATGAAAGGAGACTTAAAAGCGAGTGTTGACGGAGCTTATGACTTTGTTGATGTTCGAGATGTGGCAAAGGGAATAATACTGGCCTGTGAAAATGGAAAATGTGGCGAGAGCTATATTTTAGCTGGTGAACAGATTTCAGTACAGGACTTATTTTTAGAGCTTGAAAAACTTACTGGAATAAAAACTCCCTCGTTGAAAGTACCATTATGGCTTGTCAAGGCGGTAAGTAAAATTTCACCATTATATTATAAAGTTACTGGTAAAGAACCTCTTTTTACGACCTATTCTATCGAAGTAGTTAACAGTAACTCTAAAATAAGTTCTGATAAAGCCTGTAATGAGCTAGGTTATTTTCCTAGACCAATAAAAAAGTCAATTAAAGATTCTGTGGAATGGATTAAAGAAAATATTGATTTTTAACCATTTGATCCTCAGCTTTAAAATAATTTTAACTTGTTTCCTGCGTTATTTAGATCAAAATACCACAAGCTATTTATATAAGTTTCACAATAATATCAAGTAGTCGATATCGAGTGCTTGATATTGGTAGGAAGTATATCAATCATAATTGATATAAATTGAATTATAACAAGAATTCAATATCAAGTTAGCGATATTATATCGACATTTCGATAGGAGGTTAAGATTTACTATGTGGGGCAACTGGAGAAACAGGTTAAGCGATTTCAAAGAAGTTCATGACAAACTCGAAGAACTGGGAAGACTCGGTGGTTTAAGAATATGGATAATTCATGTTCTAGATCATGGCCCAAAAAACGGTGTGGAAATAATGGACGCCATACAGGAACATCATGAAGCGTTTCATAAAATGGCAGATATGAGACGCAATATAAGAGATGATCCAGAGTATTACAAGCGTATGGATAAAAATAACAAGCACTACTATAAACACCTGAACAGGACAATGAAACACGCGTCGCGAAGGCCTTCACCAGGTTCAGTATATCCTATGCTCAAAAAAATGGTTTCTGAAGGATTTATTATCAAACAAGAAGACGGCAAATATGAACTAACAGATTTAGGGCGTGAAACATACACCAACATATTTGGACCTTCACATGGATCACGTGAAGAAATGGATCGGAGCGCACAGGCAGTAGAAAATGCATTAACCGAAATTGACAGCTACATATCTTATTTAAATGACATTAAAAAAGAAAAGTTAGTTCCACATAAAGAATGGATAGGAGAATTAAGCGAAAAACTCAAAGAAATGAAAGATTCGCTCAAACAGGAATAATTTAAAGTTAAAAATTAATTAAAACTCATAATAGTCCAATTACGTTATAAAGAACGCTAGAAGCAGCCTTCAGCTACCTATTTTTGTTTATTTAGATTTAGGTTAGCTACAGCTATCAAGCATTGAATTGAATAAGAATGGAAAATAGGAGAAAATTATGACAGAATATGCCATAGAATTAAATAACCTCACTAAAAAGTTTGGTGATTTCACAGCAGTGGATGATTTGTCGCTGACTGTAAAAGAGGGAGAAATTTTTGGCTTTTTAGGTCCAAACGGTGCAGGCAAAAGTACCACCATCAGAATGTTATGTACGCTCGCCCAACCTACATCTGGATCCGCTAAAGTTGCAGGTTACGACCTGATTAAAGATTCTGCCAGAGTTCGGGAAAATATTGGGCTGGTTGCAGAAAAGATGATTATGTATGACAGGCTTACTGCGGCCGAAAACCTGCGGTTCTTTGGAAAGCTCTATGCAATACCCAAACAGAAGCTTGAAGAAAAAATTGATGAACTGCTTGAGCTGGTTAACATGCAAGAATGGAAAAATACACAGATAGCCAAGTTTTCCACCGGTATGAAACAGCGGATTAACGTTATCCGAGCATTGTTGCCAGAACCCAAGATTGTTTTCATGGATGAACCAACACTTGGACTTGATCCACAGACAACATTTTCCATAAGAGACATTACAAGGGAAATCAACGACAGCGGAGTAACAGTGATACTTACAACCCACGCCATGGTAGAAGCAGAAGCTCTAAGCGACCGAGTTGCTATTATCGACCATGGAAAAGTTGCTGCCCTTGATACGCCTCAGAACCTGAAGAATATGATAACAAACAGCGATACAACAGTATTCGGCACCAAAATTACCAATTTAACATCTGATTTAATTGGAAAGATCAATTCACTTGATGTCGTAACGGCCGTATCTCAACAGGACGATTACAATCTAAAAATTAGCGCTAAAGGTGATGATGCACTTAGCCAAATCATAGATTCTATCCGCTATGAAGGCGGGAATATAGCATCTATAACTAACAGCAATGAATCAACTCTAGAAGATGTTTTCTTAGCGGTAACAGGTAAAGAAATTCGTGACCAGGCCAGTGAAAAAGCAGCCCCTGTACATCATGGGCATGGAAACGCACCTAAAGCGAGGGTAAGGTGAGATCATGGATGCAATGAAAATTCTAAAAGACAGTTACCATGTAATGGCTAAGGACATGCTTGAACTTAGACGTAACAAAATGTCTCTGGCAGCCCTTTTTATCATGCCTTTGATTTTCCTGGTCATGTTCGGTTTCATTTTCCCAACTGGTAACACTCAATTGAACATGCCTGTAGGGCTGGTTAACCTCGATCACGGACAGGGAAGTAACGAGTTCATAGCACAGCTTGATACAGTTAATAATAACACGCACTATATGGCACTAACGAAGTTTTCCAGCGTTGATGATGCAATGACACAGGTAAAAGAAGGAAAATTATCGGGCGTGATTATTATACCGCAGGGATTCTCCGATAATGTGACAAACGGAAAATCTGGTACTTTCACAGCATATATTGATAACAGTATTCCTCAAAGCTCAGCGCAGATGCAACAAGCGCTATCCGGCACTGTAATTAGTATGAACAATATTAAAGCAGAAGCTAACGTCATGACACTGAGCAAGGCTACAAATCAGGTTGTTAATCCCCAGGCAATGATTTTCCCTTATACTCCAAATGTCGAGACTTCTATACCTGGCCAGACAAATTACTTCAACTTCCTGGCACCGGGACTGATGATCATGATTGTGATGATGTCAGTTATGACAGGTATTCCTGAAGCCATTTCCAAAGAAAAGGAAATTGGTACATTTGACGGGATGCTATCCGCCCCAATTAGCCAAATCTCAGTTATAATCGGGAAAACTGCAGCACTGTGTACAAGAGGTTTTATCCAGTGTATAATAATACTTGCAATTGCGATAGTCCTCTTTGGAGTCACTATTCAAGGAAGTATTCTGCTGGCGTTCTTCATGCTTCTCCTGGGCATATTCAGCTTCATAGGAATTGGAATAATGGCTATTTCCATGTCTGGAGATCAAGCATCAAGTACAATGATTGTTAACCTGCTGATGTTCCCAATGATGTTCCTTGGAGGCATATTCTACCCAATTCAACAAATGCCATGGTTCATGCAGACTATTTCGCAGTTTATTCCTCTGACCTATGCGGCAGATGCAATGCGTAAAATAATGCTCTTGAACGCAGGTATTGGTGATGTACTGACCCAGATAGTCATTCTTGTGGTTTTCGGTATTGTCACAATGGCCATTGCAGTACCACTATTCAGGAAGTCAATGACAAGATAAAAAATACAATTTAGAAGAATATTTAGAGAATATAAAAAGATTTAATGTTTGTAATGGTGGATTAACCCACCATTCAAATATTTATTCAAAGAAATGGATTTTACAGCAAGTAAATACTATTTAAAGTTAAGGGAGGGAATAATTATGGAATTTGAAAACACAATAAGAAAAATTATTGAAGAAGAGTGCGAAGACTATTATTTAGGTATTGCAGACTTGTCTAGTGCAGAAAATGACATACTCAAACAATATGAATCATTTTTTGATGAATATCCTCGAGCGATATCCATTGGAATTACATTACCTTACACAGACACAGCTGAAGTAATAGTTAGAAGTAATAAAGTTTATAATGAAACCAATCAACAATTAAACGCAATTACAGTGAGTTTAAGCAAATTACTGCAACAGAAAGGATATAAAACACTGTCCATCCCTAAAACAGAAAAAGTAGATGATAATAACTTTATTTCATTGCATAAACTGGCTGCAAATGTGGCAAATCTTGGGGAAATTGAAAAAAATGGTTTACTGGTAACACCAGAGGTAGGTTCGGGAGTTAATTGGGGCACGATACTTACTGATGCTCCTATTGAAGCAGCCAGCCAATGAATTTTAAAAGGGGATAAAAATGTTTGACAATTATAAATTAAACATGTTAAATAAAAAAGCCGCTTCACTTGAAAGCAGACCCGCAGAAGTTTTAAAAAGTTTAGATATACATAATGGAGACATTATTGGAGATATTGGTACTGGAGGAGGATATTTCACCTTTGAATTTTCCAGAAAAGTAGGAAAAAATGGTAGAGTATATGCAATTGATACCAGCCAGAAATCACTGGCTTTTATAGAGGACAAATCAAAAAAAGAGATGTTAAATAATATAAAACCAGTATTAGCAAGTGAAAAAGGATTTTTATTGCCTGAAACCACAGATATGTTCTTTTTAAGGAATGTATTTCATCATCTGCCAGAACCTGTTGAATACTTTAAAAATATAAAACAACTTTTAAAAAAAGATGGAAAAATAGTGATAATGGATTACAAAAAGGAAAAATCTAGTAGCTTTGTAGGCATATTCGGACATTACACTCCTGAAAAAACTGTAATAGATACCCTGAAGAAAGCCGGATTTGATGTATCAGAAAAATTTGATTTTTTATCAAAGCAATCGTTTATTATATTCAAAATGAAATAATTTCACATAAAATTAGATAAACAATCTAATCTGGCATTATAAATTATTAAATGTGCCGTTTATTCAAAACTGAAAAAAAAAGATTTATAAAATAATTTTTAGAAGGACTCTATATTTATTTCAAAATTTTCAACAAGTTCATAAGAATTAAAAAGTTCGCTTATTTCCATTTGAGTTACTTCTATTGTCTCAGCGTCCATACTATTTGAATGGCCCATTATTTTGTCTAAAAATCCCTTATGTTCATATTCTACGATGATAGTTACTATTCCACACAGTTCATCAGAATAATCTATGAATACTTCAACTGCAGCTTTTTTTATAGTCTGTATAGACATTACAGCACCATGTATCTTTTTAGATAGAATTCGTTCCATGCTTTCAAGTTCTTTATTATTTAAAGTATCTCTGCTATATGACCCTAAAAGTTCATCTATTTCTTTTTCTTCCATATCTTTAAGCCCATATTTCTCCAGAAGATTATCTCTTTCATTAAGTTCTTCAATCAGATCAGTATCTTCCTTAGGATCATCAAACTTTTTCCTTGCTAATGGATCTTCTATTGCTGCTTTAAGTTCATGTATATCCACATTACTTCCTCATGTAAGGGTATTATATAAAATCATTTATTTTAAAGCCATATACAGACATCATTGATTGATGTTAGCTACAGATAATATGATTTCTTATACTTAATATAAGTTTAATTTCATCTAATAAATTAGTTTAGGAAATACATACATATGCAATATTTAATTAACCATATCAAATGAATATGCACTAAAAAATCAGAATTACTTATTATTGTGCTAATTAATTCATCTAAATTATTTTAGATTTAACAGTTATTCACTGAATTTCTACAATTTTTTAAATAATCAGAGTAAATATTAGAGAAATAAATTATTTTTAACCTGTTAAACTGTTATATGGTATCTTATAATCCAGTTATTATGTTAAATAATTAAAAATAACCTGAAATATCTCAGGTTTCCATAAATAGTTTCATTAACTCCCCATAATCAGATAAAAGCTTTTAGATATAGTTTAGGATAACTTTTCAAACTGTTTACGGTAATTAACCAGATCTTCAACTGTAACTACAGGCATAGCGTGCTTTACAGCAAAATCTACTATTTCAGGCATACGTGCCATTGTTCCATCAGGATTTGTGAGTTCACAGAGCACACCACATGGTTTTAATCCGGCTAAACCCATCATATCAACAACTGATTCAGTATGTCCTCTTCGTTCTAATACTCCTCCAGGACGGGCTCTTAAAGGAAACATGTGCCCAGGATGATGAAGATCTTCCGGCCGAGCATCATCTGCAATAGCAGTCTTAACTGTTCTAACCCTATCAGCCGCAGATACACCAGTAGTGACTCCTTCTGCTGCTTCAATAGATATTGTGTATGCGGTCTTAAACCTACTTGAATTATTTTCCACCATCATTGGCAGTCCTAATTCACGCACTTTTTCATCATTGAGACATAAACATACAATACCACTGCATTCTCGAATAAGCATTGCCATTTGAACCTCAGTAAGAGATTCTGCAGCAAAAATTATGTCTCCTTCATTTTCCCTTTGCTCATCATCGGTAACTATTATACCTTGTCCGCAGCGCAGTGAATTTAGAGCATTTTCCACTCTTTCAAGTGGGTTACCGAATTGTGCCAGTAAATTTTGATTCATGGTAATAAACCTCCTTTTTAGTTGACTTACCAGAATCAGGGCAAAAAAAACATAGACATGCCTAATACTGAATATACCTGAATATTACAAGCATTCAAAGCATTACAGACATTCCTATTCTCTTCCATCCGGACTTTCACCGTCGGCTCTGGATTCTAACCAGATCTGCTGACCTCTTTTAATATAAAAGAGCGCTCGCGGGCTTACTAATCTAAATTAGCATACCGCCGGTAGGGAATTCCACCCTGCCCTGAGAATAAGTCATTGATACATCACTTTTAATCTAATAAATAATTTTCGCCCAATATCTAAAAATAAATTTAAAATAATTCATCAAGATATTAACCAAATAAAATTACACGATAATAGACTAGTTCTTGATGAATTTATACCAAAATAAAAATTTTAATTTTTTTAAATTAAGTCCTTATACTTCTCTACAATTTCTTTAAATGAATTTGCAATATATGCTATCTGTTCTTCGCTGAACCCATAAACACTGCATTTGAACCATTTGGTTTGTCCGCGTTTTATTCCAACAATATTTCGTTTTTTAAGTTCTTCATAAAGGAAAAATCCTCTTCTTGGATGGTTTTCAGCTATTTTATCAAAGATAGGTGTTTCAAATCTGGTGAGGTCATGTTCTTTCGGCTTTATTCCAATCTGAGTAATGCCTTCAATTTCTTCCATTTGCCTTACAAAATTCCTTGTCTTTTCAACTTCCTCATCCCAATGCTTGACTCTCTCTGCAACATGCGGAAGTGATGCCATTAAAGTTGCTATTGGTGCACCCCTACTGGTACATCCAAGCATTTCAATTTCTTTAACTCCATGCCTTTCAGAATGTTGTAGCAGTGCATCAGAATATTCTTCCTTCATTCCAAGCACGCCGATTGGTCCTGATGCTGCCATGCTTTTATGGCCGCTTCCAACTACAAAATCCATATTCAACGCTTTAGCATCTATCGACAACCTTCCCATAGAATATGCGCAGTTTAAAATTATAGGAATTCCTGCTTTATGGGCTACATCCCCAATTGCCTTTGCATCTGTTAAATTACCATAGTTACCATCTACATGAGTAAGTAAAGAAAGTTTTATATCTTTTCCACTGTCAATGGCATTTTCTAAAGTTTCCCTGTATTTTTCAGGAGTTATTTCATATGTTGGGTGTCCATTATTTGGAACTTCAATCATTTTAAGTTTATTTCGCTCTGCAGCAAGGTGAGTCGTGTAGTGTGCATTTCCATCCACAATTATGGTATCGCCAGGTTCACATAATGCATGCATTATTGCAAATTTACTTTCCCTTGCCCCATGTGTGGTCCTTACCTCATCAACATTGATAAATTTAGCTAAATCCTGTAAAAATCCAGTTATTGAAGGATTAGGTATTTCATCAAGCCTTCCAGCACAGTAATCACATACACTGTAACCATCTGCATATTCCACTAAAGCTTTTCTTGCCTCGACAGACAGCACCCCTCCGCGCTGAAGAGGATTTAAGTTCAAATTATCTCTTTCTGTATTTCTTGTAAGCCCATACTCCCGACATTCCATATTATTCACCTGATACCCATTAAATAATTAAAAAAAGATTATAAAATTCACATATACTTAAATAAAGTTAATATTTGTTTGAATATGCATTAACTAGCTCTCATCAAGTCATCGTAAGCAGATAAAGCAGCTACAGCACCTTCTCCACATGCAACTACCCATTGATTAACTCCACCAGTAATGTCGCCTGCAGAGTATATCCCTGGAATATTGGTCCTCTGACCTTTATCAGTGATGATATAACCATTTTTATTAGTCTCTAAACCAATATCTTTAGCAATGCCATTTGAAGGTATATCCCCAACTGCTATAAATATTCCATCAATTGGGTATTCATTTTTCTCATTAGTTTTTTTGTTAAGCAGTACCACGCTTTTTACAAACATATCTCCCTTTATCTCGTCCACAACAGAATCCCAGAACATTGCAATATCTTTTTCTTTTAATTTTTCCTGCAAATATTTTTCAGCCCTGAGTTCATCTCTTCTATGTGCAACAGCAGTATATGAACCTATAGTATCTAAATATAAAGCTCCCTGAATGGCAGTATTACCTCCACCTACCACTAAAATCCTTTTACCCGCAAATAAAGGACCATCACAAACTGCGCAATAAAAAACACCTCTTCCAAGGAATTCTTCTTCTCCATGTGCATTAAGTTTTCTGTGAGTAGTTCCAGTGCATAGTATCACGGATTTAGCCTTATATTCTGCTTTCTGGGATGTAACTTTTATTTCATGTTCTCCCATGATTTCTAATTTTTTGACTTCTTCCATTTCATTTATTTTAGCGTACTTCAATGCCTGCTTTTTAGTATAGTCTATTAATACTTTACCAGAAACTAATTCAAATCCAGGATAATTTTCCATATTAGGAACCATCAGCCCTGCTCCGCCGGTAAGTTTTCCTTCAAGTATTAATGCCTTTAATCCCTGCCTTCCAGCGTAAATTCCTGCTGTCAGCCCTGCAGGCCCTGATCCTATAATAATAACATCATATTCATCCATCAGATCACCTTAAGTCCACTAGTTTAGTGAATAATCTAAATTACAGAGTAATTTTAAAGAATTTAAACAAACCATCATTCAAGCACCTAAATGCGGTTTAAATGGAGGGTTTGGAGTATTTAGTTATCCACTAAAAAAAATAGTGGTTTTAAGTACTCTAAATCCAATTTATAATTTTTAGTATCATCTATTTTTTTAAGTTAACTCATTCTATATTCTGTAACTTATCCCTCAAAAGTTTATTCACAAGCTTTCCATCAGCTTTCCCCTTTAACTTTTTCATGGACATACCCATAAGAGGACCCATAGCACCCATTCCTCGTTCTTCTACCATTTTCTTATTGGATAAAACTATTTCAGCTATTATCTCTTCAACATCTTCTTCAGATAGCATCATTAGATTCAAACTTTCTGCTGCTTCTTCAGGTGAATTACCTTCATTACATACATTTTCTAAAATTTGAGGAAGTGCATCTTTTGAGATTTTACCATCTTCTAAAAGGCCGAATGCTTCCAGCAAAATGCTGTTATTTAGTTCATCTATACTACATCCATCCCTTTTTAGTTCTTTTAATGTATAAGCTAGAGTTGATGCTATTGTTGTAGAATCTACACCAGATTTTGCTTTGATTTCTTCAAAGCTGTCTACACTATTTCTCCTTACAAGCTGTTTCGCAAGGTCCTCACTTAAATTATACTGTTTAATTATTCTAGCTTTCTTCTCATCTGGAAGTTCAGGTAAATTAGCCCCAATATCGCAAAGTAGCTCTTTTGATACGCTGATTGCAGGAATGTCTGTTTCCACGTACATTCTGCTTGCTGTTGGGAGCGGCCTTAAATAATCTGAATTTCCGTCAGGTAATGCTTTCCTTGTTTCTTCAGGTACTGCTTGAAGTGCGATTTTTGCCCTTCTCTGGACTTCCTGTAATGCATTGATGACTTTCTCGTTTTCATCTGCAATTAAAATAAATGCATCTTCATCCCCAAGGCCTAAAAATTCATTTAATGCATTAACTTCACCTTCAGTTATGCCATAAGCTGGAAGTTCATCGGTGTGGAAAAGTCCAGATACCCCCATTTTTTTGGCATATCCTGCAAGTTCTGTACCGAATCTTCGGCCTGGCTGAATTTCCATTCCTATTAACCCTTTAAAACCATTTAATTTAATTGCAAAAACACTTTCAGCTTTTGCGATTATTTTGGATTTAGTTTCTTTTAATAGAGGAGCTATATCATATAACTCATCATCAACGGATCCATTTCTATTATTCAATTCATCCTTTATTTTTAAAAGGTTTATTTGCCGGGTCACTTCATTTTCAACCATGGTAGACATGAGATCTAAATCTTGGACCCCTTTTAGTTCAACTCTTGCTCCTTCCTTAATGGATATGTTTAAATCCTGACGTATAGTTCCTAATCCCCTTTTAACTTTAGTACTCCTAAGCACCTGCCCTATATGATACGCAACTTCTTTTACCTGTTCAGGGTGAGTTATAGAAGGTGCTGTGGTTATTTCAACAAGAGGAATTCCAAGCCTGTCCAATCTGAAATTAACTTTACCCTTTTCGTGCCCAATTCTTCTTGCAGCGTCTTCTTCAAGACATAAAACATCAATTTGGACATTTCCATACTTTGTTTCAAGAGATCCTTCTGTTGCAACAAGTCCTGTCCTCTGGAAACCACCAGTGTTACTTCCGTCTATTACCTGCTTCCTCATCACGTGGAATTCATCCACAACATGCATATTAAGAAGCGTTGCTATTATTAAGGATACTTCAAGTGCTTCTCTGTTTAATGGATGTGGAGGTTCCTCATCTGCTTCAACAAGGCAAGTTTCGTGTGCATAAGCATCATAGATGAAATTTAACTTTCTTCGTGCCTCTTCAAATGCAGCCCGGTCTATTTTTCCAAGTTCACTCTGGGTAGGCCTTAAATTCCTTAAAACTTTAAATTCTGGTTCTTTATCAGTAAGATTACAATCGCATGGGCAGAATAATTTTTCTTTTGTATTCAACTGCTGGTGTACTTCAAGACCCATTTTAAGTCCAAGTTTTTCATAATCAATCATTAAATCACCGTCGACAAATTATACTAAAAAATATTTTATGGAGCTTTTATCTTCTATTTCTCCGGCTATGTTGGTTTGCATTATTTTTTCTACTTCTTCGATTTCGTCAGTTTGTCCTAAAGCCCAGCAGAGTTTAACATAAGCTGTTTCAGGTAACATATCTCCTGCAGAGATTACACCTGCTGTTATGAGTTTTCTTCCGGTACTGTAAACGTTCATGTTGACTTTTCCATAAAGACACTGTGAAGCCATAATCACAGGAATTTCACTATCCCTTGCTCTTTTTATGGATGGAATAATCTCTTCTGGACAGTGCCCCAATCCAGTACCTTCCAGAACAATTCCTTTGTATCCTTTATCCACATGATAATCAATCAATTCACCTGAAATTCCAGGATAACTCTTAATAAACGCGACATTAGACTCTACAGCATCGTGAAGCTCAACTTCCCCATTTGCCCTTGTTTTATACCTTAAACGTTCATCTAAGATTTCAATATTGCCATTTTGAATCCGTGCAAGTGGAGATGTATTTATACTCCTAAAAGTATCTCTTCTTGATGTATGCATCTTCCTTACCTTTGTACCGCGATGTAAATCACAATAAGTGTCATCTTCAGTTGCATGCATGCAGACCATGATTTCAGCTATGTCCGATTTAGCAGCAGTTACAGAATTTAAAAGATTTAAAAATGCATCAGAAGAAGGCCTATCTGAACTACGCTGAGCACCAGTAAGCACCACCGGCACCGGCGTATCCAACATAAAACTTAACGCTGCAGACGTGTAATGCATGGTGTCTGTCCCATGCGCAACAACAACACCATAAGCACCGTCATTAATCTCATCAGCTATAGACCTTGCTGATTTAACCCAGTACTCAGGCTTCATGTTTTCACTTAAGATGTTTAAAACTGCCTTTCCTTTGATATTTGCATGCTCAAGAAGCTC
>JAEYQZ010000234.1 GCA_023409695.1 Methanobacteriota archaeon
CTAAATTTTTAAAATAGTATTTTAAAATTAATTGAATGAAAAATATTCAGGTTAAGGTTTGTTTGTGCTTTAAAAAAGAATAATTAAGTAAAAAAATTAAATGAAGTTATTTACTTATTTAATTTTCACGCTGAAACTTTCTTCTTTCTCTAATTTTGGAGCTTCAACAGTTAAAACGCCGTGTTCGAAAGTAGCTTCGGCTTCGTTAGGTATCACTTTTTTAGGGAACCTTACAGTCCTCCTCATGACACCTGATTTTCTATCGTGGAGTGTTATGTAGTTTCCATGTTCCACTTCAAGTTCAATGTTGAAGTCTGCTTTAACTTTCAATTTAGTTTCAGTCAGGTTTAATTCGATGTCTTCTTTGTTGATGCCTGGTAAGTCCACGTGTACGATTATACTTTCGTCAGTTTCAATTATATCCTTTCCAGGGACGAATGTATAATCAACAACAGACCTTTCAAGGTCCTGTTTCATACTGTCGATTGTTCTGGATGTGTCTTCAAGCATTCTTTCAATTAAACCTTTTCTATCTAAAATAGTCCTTTTTCTATATCTTCTATCATGCATTTTATCGGCCTCATTTTTTGAGTCATTACTATATTGGGTCTATAAACTATAAATAATTACTTCTGGATGGATTATAGAAAAATATGATTTTAAAGTCATCATCACATTTTGAGAATATCAGATATGAAATATTGATATATCTGATCTTAGTTATTTTGGTTTAATTTAAAAAAATGGCCTTTATAATAGCTTTTAGATAGTTATCTTTTAATATTGGATTAATTAAGGCCCAATTAGATTGGAAAAATAGGTATAAGTAGAAACAAACTAAATTCATAATCTAATTTTCAGGTTATTTTTCAAGTATCGGACAGCCGATAGATTTATATAAGAATAAAACAAATCTTTTAATAGAATTTAAATTATTATAACTATCCTGGTCCTTTTATTGATTCTGTTTTTAGATATGATTGATAAAAGTTTGTTTTAAGGATTTGAGATAACCTGAATAATAATCTGAGAGAGTATACTACATTTTTAGATAGATAATATCACGCTCTCAAAAACAAATTTAAGTGCGGAAAGTCCGTTTTTTAAATAAAAAATATTTTAAAGGATATTTTTTGTATTTGCTGATTATATTTGCTTTATAAGTTTAATTAAGGCTGAATATATTTATTCTGCGCACATGTATTAATTCATATAATCTTCATTTCAATACATTTAAATATAATTTATCTCATAAATGTGATAAGTACGATAAATATGATTTACATGAATTTGAGTGGTTAAAAATGAATCATAAAAGTAATAGAAAATGCGTTCTCAGCACAGCTAAAGTAGGTGAACGGGGACAAATCGTAATTCCTAAAGATATTAGGGATTTATTCGATATACAAAGCGGAGATACTTTAGTTATAAGAGGGCTTGAAGGCAAAGGAGTCTTAATCATGAAGGCGGAAGATCTGCTTATGAGGGCAGATATAATGAAAGATATCGCCCTTCAAATAGTTGGTGATGATGGAGATATAGATAAACATGGATGAATAGATTACGGCTTTAAAATTCTATTTTAATAATAAATCAACATTTTGAATAAAAACGTATTAAACTTAATTATATACGTAACATAGCTTCTCAAACGCATTTTAAAGGAATAGAACTTTAAGAGAGAATGCTATTTCATTTAATTAGCAGGTGATCAGTTGAACAGTACAGTTTCAGGCAAAAGTATAGGAAAAAAACGTGGGCTCGATTATAAATGGGTTGTAATGATCAACGTTATAATGTCGGGATTAATGAGCTCAATTAACGGAAGTATAACTTTAATTTCACTACCTGCCATTTTCAATGGTATTCATATTGACCCGCTCAATTCATTCCAGTATCTCTTGTGGATACTGATGGGATACAGTCTGGTAACAGCAACATTAATGCTTGGTTTTGGGCGTTTATCTGATATTTATGGTAGGGTAAAGCTGTTTAAGATTGGGTTTTTAATATTTACAGTGGGTTCTATCCTTCTCTATTTAACTCCAGGAACGGGTGACGTGGGTGCTATAGAGATTATTGCATTCAGAATTATCCAGGCAATAGGTGCTGCATTTTTAATGGCGAATGGTTCAGCACTATTAACTGATGCTTTCCCTGTCAGCGAGAGAGGTAAAGCATTGGGTATCAACATGGTTGCATTCATGTCAGGACAGTTTATTGGGCTACTGCTTGGTGGTATACTTGCAATCTATGATTGGAGATTTGTTTTCCTGGTCAGCGTGCCGTTTGGACTATTGGGTACCATCTGGTCGTTCCTTAAACTTAAAGAGATATCATACAGGGATCCCAATACAAAAATCGATATTTTAGGTAATATTGTGTTTGTTGCCTCAATAACCAGTATATTACTTGGAATAACCTACGGTTTAATGCCTTATGGTAATGATGCTATGGGCTGGCATAATCCATGGGTAATTCTATCAATGATTATCGGATTTGTACTGCTTGCAGTATTCCCATTCATTGAAAACCGTGCCGAAAACCCAATGTTTAGAATGGACCTCTTCAAAATAAAGATGTTCAGCTATGCTAATATAGCCGGTTTCCTGAATGCTATGGGTAGAGGCGGAATGATGTTCATGTTAATTATCCTTTTACAGGGAATATGGCTGCCGCTTCACGGCTACAGCTATGAATCAACTCCATTCTGGGCTGGTGTGTACATGTTGCCTCTTACTTTGGGAGTTGTAGTAATGGGACCTATTTCAGGAATGCTCTCTGATAAATACGGCCCACGGTGGATTGCAACCATGGGAATGGTTATTTCAGCAGCTGCGTTTTTAGTACTTGCAGCACTTCCATACGACTTCGGTTACCTTGAATTTGGTGCAGCAATATTCATGATGGGTATAGGACAGGGAATGTTCAGTTCACCAAACACTGCATCTATAATGAATTCTGTATCACCAAAGGACAGAGGAGTTGCCTCAGGTATGATAACCACCGTTATAATGACTGCATTTACAGCAAGTATGGCTATGTTCTTCACCATAGTCATTGTAGGCATTACTCAGAAATTCCCAGGTGCTATGACTTCTTCACTGGCAAGTATTGGAGCAGTACAGTTAGCTCCAGTTTTAAGCAGTATTCCGCCAACAGGGGCTCTGTTTTCAGCATTCCTGGGCTTTAATCCTGTAAGCACAATACTCAGCGCTTTACCAACTCAATTTGTCTCTACCATACCTCAAGGAACTCTGGCAATACTTACTGGTACTACATGGTTCCCACAGACACTTGCAGAGGCATTTATGCCAGCACTTAGAATGTCATTTTACATAGGTGCAGTATTCTGTGCGGTAGGGGCCGTATTATCTGGGCTTCGTGGAGCTAATTATGTGCATAAGATGCAGGTAGTTGATGTGAAGTCTAATTCTGGTTTAGAATCGGAATTAGTGGAAACTAAAGAAGATCTTTAAATAAATGAGACTCTTTATTTTCCCTTTTTAATTATTCTCTAATTTTTTAAATGTAACAAATATGAAATTTTAAAATTAGAATAAATCTTTTATTAGTTAAACTTATTTACTCTTTATATTATCTTTGAGTTTATTAAACTCTGTAGATTTAGTAACTTTAGAAATATTAACTCCATTTTGAGAGTTAATCATAACCCTATTTAACATTCTTCCCATTGAATCTAAAATTATGCCTGTTAATGCTAAAAATCCACCTGCAAGTGTCATCATAATAGCAAGAACGGTGGGAACTAGACTGTAAGCTGCTGAAGGCACTATACTACCTGCAATGCTGTGAATTGAATTTCCCAAGTAATCTCCAAAGAACATAAGACCTAAAACTATACCTGTTAATGTGATTATGGTACCGGGTAATGTAAAGTAAAATAAAGGTCTCTGGAACTGCAAATCATTTATGATTTGGATTAGTACGCCCATACCGTGACTTAATGGATTTTTTGTAGAACCATCCACATCATATCTTACTCCTATTTCAACTTCTTTAATTCGAAGTCCTGCATTTGCAGCGTCCATCAGCATTTCACTTTCAATAGCAAAATCAGAGTGAATAAATCTAAAAACCGATAATGAATGCCCTGCAAATGCTCTATATCCGCTTTGACTATCTGTGATATCGAGACCGCTCCCCAAATTGGTAGCTCTATCAAGTATTGTCTGGCCAATACGCCTGTATGAGGGGGTATCTTTTTTGTTTCCTTTAATGTACCGACTGCCGTTTACAATATCTGCTTCACCATTTATTATAGGAGAGATTAATTTTGGTATTTCTTCGGGGTTGTGTTGCCCATCAGAGTCCAAAGTTACTACAATATCTGACCCTTTAACAGTTTCAAAACCAGTTTTTAATGCGGCTCCCTTACCAAAGTTAGTATGATGACTTATTACTTCGGCTCCTGCAAGCTTAGCAATTTCTGCAGTATTATCTGTACTGCCGTCATCAACAACAATCACACGATCCACATATTTTTTAGAACCAAGAATTATACCGCTTATACATAATTCTTCATTATATGCAGGCAGTATTGCAGTTAATTTTTTCATATTATCTACTCATTTTTTAATCAACCTATTGGACATTCCAACTACGGTTATTTTAGTACAAATTTTTGAATAATTTAATATTTTATTATATAAATTTATTATAAACTTATTATTAAATCTTTAGGTTTGTAATAACTATATTAAATTGGATCAATTTTACATGATACTTATAATTTAGCATAGAACTGCTTCACTTTAAATTATAACAAACTAAAAGAGAAATTAACATAAAAAAGAAATTTCTATCCTTTAATCTTGCTATTAAAAGTAAAAAATATGTAAGTAGATGTAATAATCCATGAGATATATTACTCTATTCTATATTTCCATTTCATCCAGTCAACAGTTCTTTTAATTCCTTCTCCAGGGGTGATTTTGGGGTCATGTTTTAAATCTTTTATAGCTTTCGAAAAGTCGATTGTTTTAACTTTAGTAGTAAAGGCTTCTGCTTCTTTGTAAGTTACTATGGAATCGTCACGCCCAACGGCATCAAGCACCATGTCTGAATATTCTTTGATATCATGTTCCCATTCCTGTTTACTACCCACGTTGTAGACTTCTCCGGGGATGAAGTTATCTACAATGTTTGCAAAGGTTCTTGCGGTATCTTCAACATAGTCAATTATCCTCTTATGGCCTTTATAAACAGTATAAGGTTTGTTGAATAATGCATGGTATATAAATAACGGAATAAAACCTTTATAAGGATGAAATTGTTCGTGTGGACCGTAGCAATTTACTGGTCTTACTCGGACAGTTTCTGTATCAAACATTGTAGCAGAGTTCATGCACATTAGTTCCCCTGCCCATTTAGTTATTGCATAATCATTCATTTGATACGTATCTTTTATTGGATTTTTTTCCATCACATCTTCGCTCATAATTCCATTATAATCTCCATAAACTTCTGCAGAGGAGAAAAAAATCATCCTATGACCTAATTGCTCCTGCAAACGAATCATATGCTTTGTACCAATAACATTTGTTTCCCAGAGATTTTCGAAATATTCTTCTCCGTTCCAGCGGCCGTATTCTGCTGCAAGATGATATACGTAGTCAAATTTATTTTCTTCAAATACTCTTTTGATTTGCCTGTAATTTTTAACATCTGCCCTTACGTAATCATTTCTATCATTATGTAATAGATCAAGTGCAGTGACTTCATGCCCTCTGTTTCCTAATTCATTCACTAAATTCGTCCCTATAAATCCTGCTCCACCTGTAACTAATATTTTTTGAGTTTCCATTGCTATTCACCATCCTTTATACCATCATAGTCCATTTTAATTCTTTATTGACTCTGTTTTACCTATTAAATTCTTAATACTATTTTGATAGTTAATATTATATAATACTATTATTAAATATATTACTATCCATAAAATGGACAATCTAAAATTATTAATGTCTACCCAATAACCATCTTGAATTTACTATAGCCTACATAACGAGATATTCGAAATTTACTGTCTACCTCAATAACAATCCAAAATATTGCTATGAAATTTGAACTGTCCATTTTACAGTAATTTTATAATGGGGATTTAAAGAGGAATTGAAATGAGTTTTTTAGATGAATACGAAGGAGAAATTGTTTTAGTAACAGGAGGAGCTGGTTGCGTTGGAAGTAATCTTTCACGTAGGTTAGCTGAGTTAAACGCAGAAAAAGTAGTAATACTGGATAATTTGTCATCTGCCTATAAGTGGAATATTCCTAAAAATGATAATATTGAGTTCATAGAAGGCGATATTCTGGATGATAGTGCATTAAAAAGGGTTTTTAAAGAGAAACCTGATTATGTATTTCATCTGGCTGCTCATTTTGCTAATCAAAATTCAGTTGATAATCCAGAAAAAGACTTAATGGTTAACGGAATTGGAATATTAAAGGTATTACAATATTCTCAGCTTACAGGAGTTAAAAGGTTTGTGTATTCTTCTTCAGGATGTGGAGTTTATGGATTAGACTCTAAAATGCCTTTTGAAGAACATGATATCTCAATAAGCCTTCATACTCCATATCAAGTTACAAAACTGCTTGGAGAGCTGTATACTAACTATTTCCATAATTTATATGGACTTCCTATTGTGAATGCTCGTTTTTTCAATGTTTTTGGCCCTGGTGAGGTACCTGGAAAGTACAGGAATGTAATTCCAAATTTCTTTTACTGGGCAATGACTGGGAATGCACTTCCAATTACTGGTGATGGAAGTGAAACAAGGGACTGGACATACGTTGAAGATATAGTTGATGGACTGCTTGCCATGGGAATAAAAGAAGAAGCTATTGGTGAAGCTATAAACCTGGGATCAGCTAAGGATCATCGAGTAATTCACATGGCAAATACTGTTAATGAACTTACAGGGAATGAAGAAGGCATCATGTATGCTCCACGTAGAAATTGGGATGCAAAAACCAAATTACTCTCATCAATTGAAAAAGCTGAGGATCTACTAGATTACAAACCCAAAATGTCATTTAACGATGGTTTAAAAAAGACCTATGAATGGTTTGTAGATAATTGGAATAACATAGAAAAAAGTGCTGAATTTGACTCTAGAATACCTAAAAATGTGGAATTAAAACAAAAATTAAGTGATAATAAAAGTTTCAGCTGTTTAAGGGTATGAATAAATTTAAAATGTTTATTATTGGTGAAAATATGGAAATACATCCTGAAAAACTTTCTTTAGCCATTGTTGGTAGTAGAGGGATTCCAAATCGATATGGCGGATTTGAAAAATTTACGGAAGTATTAAGCACTGAATTAGCAAAAAATGGTAAAAACGTGTATGTCAGCTGTGAAAATACTGCTGAAGAAAAAATAAGTAAATATAAGGGTGTAAATCTTTTCTATTTTCCCCTTAAAGCCCCAAAAAATAGTTTATTAAGAATATTTTATGAATTCTTATACGATGGGTACTCATTGTTTTGGGCAAGTAGAAGAGTAGATACTGTATATATGCTTGGCTATAGCGCTGCGTTACTATTTTTTATACCTAAATTATTTGGCAAAGAATTACTAGTAAATCCTGATGGAATGGAATGGAAAAGAAGTAAGTTCAATGTATTGGTTAAATCATTACTTAAATTAAGTGAAACTATCGCTGTATTTTGGGCAGATAAGATTATTGCTGATTCAAAAGAGATTAAAAAATATTTAGACAATAAATATAATATTGATTCAATATTTATTCCATATGGTGCTTCTAAAATCAAAGAAATAAGCTGGAATCCGGAAATTCTTCCAGAAAAGCTTAAAAAATTAAAAATGAATCCTAGTTATTATTTAGTTGTTGCCAGATTAGAACCAGAAAATAACATTGAAATGATTATTGAAGGCTACTTAAAAAGCAGAACAGTTAAACCCCTTATTGTTGTAGGTGATTTTGCCAGTCCTGACTATGAAAGATCAATTAAAAAAATTATGGAAGGATCTCCTGAAGATAAAAAAATTGTTTTTACTGGAGGTATCTACGATCTTGAATTATTAAACATGCTCAGACAAAATTGTTATGCATATATTCACGGCCATTCTGTTGGCGGAACTAATCCTTCTCTATTAGAAGGAATGATTTCAAAAAATTTGATTATTGCCCATGATAATGTTTTTAATGGGGAAGTATGTAGTAATAACGCTCTTTATTTTAAAGATTCAAATGAAGTAAGTTCTAAAATTCAGTTAATTGAAAAATATCCTCAAAATTATTTTGAATTTAAAAAAAGCATTTATAATAGGGCTAAAGGTGATTATTCCTGGAATAGAGTAATTAATCAGTACAATATACTGTTTACTCCAATGAGTGACTTAATAATTATTTTTGATGAGATTAATTCTGAAAATAGGGGTTATTTAAATGATTTATAATAAAATAGCCCTTAAATCAAAATATTAAGGAATATCAGTCTATATACTTTTATTTATGAATAAATGATTAAAATTTCAAAACCATTCAAATATAGGTGGGATTAACGTGGAGAATGAAAAAACAGATAATTTAAAAGTAGTTTGTATTGGCCAGCTATTATCAGATGGCTCTGGAGTAGGCGGCAGTGCACGTTTTAAGAATATGATTTCTATTTTTAAAAATCTTGGTATTGAGGTGAATTTAATTTCATTTTCTTTTTTTTCTGATAAATTCGCTATTGAACATAAAAAAGAGAAATCATTTAAAACAACTGTGGTCCACATGCCAAAAAATATGCCAAAATATTTAAAGGCATTTGCTATTTTTCCAGTGTTCTATTATACTTTAAAGGAATCTAGGGATTCTGATTTCATTTTCACTGATTTTATAACCGAAATATCTTATATCCCTGCCACAATATCTGGTAAATTCTTAAATAAGCCTGTAATTTTAGATTATATTGATACTAATTTCTTTAAAATGATTCCGGGTTTTATCCGGAAATATGCTGCAAGAAATGCAAATATGATTTTTGCAATTAGTAACTACCTCCATAACTTCGCTAAGACGGAATATAACTGCAAAAATGTCCTTTATTTACCCAATGGCATAGATACTGATATGTTTCAAATAGATAAAAAAATTCGAAATAAAAAAAGAAAAGAGCTTAATGTTGTAAATAACGTAGTAATAGGATATACCGGTTCTTTTGCTTATTATGAAGGAATTCCAGTACTTCTTGAAGCATTTAAAAATTTATCTAAAAAATATGGAAATTTAAAATTGGCTATTATGGGAAAGGCATATTTTGATGGTGATGAAAATATAGCTGAGATTGTAAAAAAGAATGATCTTGAAGAGAAGGTCCTTTTTATTCCAGCACAACCCTATGAGAAGGTTCCTGATTATTTATCTGCATTTGATATATTATGCTGTTCTAAACTTGACTGTGAAATAAACAGGGTTGCTAACCCTATAAAAGTAGTTGAATATTTGTCTATGTCTTTACCCACTGTCTGTTCTGCTGTTGGAGGTATTAATGACACTATCACAGATAATGATGATGGTTTCCTTGTTAAACCGGGTGATATTAAATCTTTAGAGAGTAAAATTGAATGGATACTACTGAATCCAGATATATCAGAAAAAGTAGCTTCTAATGGGCGTAAAACAGTATTGGATAAATATAGCTTTAGCGCAACTGAAAAAAATGTACAAAATGCATTAATGAGCATTATAAACGTTGGAAAATAAAAATAGTTTGATTTCTATGTTTACAGATAATTATATTAAGTTAAATGATTGGCCCATTAATAGGTTTATTTGGCTGATACTTCTAATACAAACAAGTCTTTTGGGTTTAATAAGCTTGGATTTTATAGGAATTAAAATCCCTGTTATAAGAGAAGTTATTGCATTCATTTACTTAACCTATGTGCCGGGAATAATGATACTTAGAATTTTAAGATTGCATAAACTAAGCAGTATAGAAACACTATTTTATTCAGTTGCCATAAGTTTAGCTACTTTAATGCTCACTGGTTTGGCAATTAATTTTTTGTTACCAGTTTTAGGAATTAAAGATCCAATATCATTCCTACCATTACTGTTATCAATAAATGTGGTTACGTTGTTTTTGTTGCTTTTAAGTTATTTTATTGATAAAGAATTTGTTCAACCTGAATTGAGCATTAAAATTTCTTCAAAACATTTATTTTT
>JAEYQZ010000284.1 GCA_023409695.1 Methanobacteriota archaeon
ATACAAACAAGTCTTTTGGGTTTAATAAGCTTGGATTTTATAGGAATTAAAATCCCTGTTATAAGAGAAGTTATTGCATTCATTTACCTAACCTATGTACCTGGAATAATGGTACTTAGAATTTTAAGATTGCATAAATTAAGCAGTATAGAAACACTATTTTATTCAGTTGCCATAAGTTTAGCTACGTTAATGCTCACTGGTTTGGCTATTAATTTTTTGTTACCTGTTTTAGGAATTGAAGAACCAATATCATTCCTGCCATTACTATTATCGATAAATGTGGTTACATTATTTTTGTTGCTTTTAAGTTATTTTATTGATAAAGGATTTGTTCAACCGGAATTGAGCATTAAAATTTCTTCAAAACATTTATTTTTATTATTGCCCTTGTTTTTGAGCATATTTGGGACTTATCTAATTAATTATCATAACAATAATTTAGGTATCGTTGCTATGATTATAGCAATAGCAGCTATAATTTCCTTGATTGGATTTAATAAAATCGATAAAAGTTTATATTCATTTGTTATCCTGATAATCTCTATTTCGCTGTTATTTCAAAATTCTTTAATCTCTAATTATATTTCTGGGTTTGATATCCAGAGGGAATATTTTTTAGCTAAATTGGTTATTTATAATTTTAGATGGGAGACATTTCCTAATTTAGTATCACTTACAGATTTAAATTCAATTTTAAGTATAAGTATTCTACCTTCTTATTTCTATTATATCTGTAATGTGGATATAATATGGACATATAAAATAATTTATCCATTAATATTTGCTCTGGTTCCTTTGGGACTGTTTCACATGTTTAAAAGGGAATTCAATGCCAAAATTGCATTTTTTTCAGTTATTTATTTTATAGTTTCCTATAGTTTCTTTTACAATATGACACAGCTCATGAGACAGTTAGTAGCTGAAGTCTTCTTGGTGGCAGTTATTTTACTGTTTTTGGATAAAAAGATGGATAAGAAATCCAGAAGTATTTTACTGATAGTATTTTTATTCGCTCTAACCATGTCACACTATGGTTTGGCATATATCTTTTTAACTGTTCTAATTGGGGTTTATATTTTACAATATTTATTTAACCTATACAAAAAGAGCAAAATAGATACAATTAACTCTACTATAGTGGTATTGTTTTTAACTGTAGTGCTATTATGGTATATTTATAATAATAATTCTTCGGTATTTATATCTATTTTAGCTATATTTGACAGCGTATATAACTCTATATTAACCAGTTTCTTAAGCCCTAACTCTACTCAAGGTTTAACCATTATTGGAAGTAAAAATACCTTTTTTAATGCCATAACCAAATATTTATATCTTTTAACTCAATTATTGATAGTAATTGGTATTGTGGGATTTTTATTCAACGTAGGAAATATAGCCAAGAGATTTAAAATAAATAAAGAATTCATTTTCTTTGCAGTTGTATTTCTGGGAATTTGTATATTATCTATATTAGTTCCAAATTTTTCTAGCCAGTTAGATACTGTAAGAATGTATCAGATAACTACAATAGTCCTTTCGCCCTTTTTGATAATTGGATTCATGTTAATTACAGGAAAGATTAACAAATTGCTTAAATTAAAACAGCCTATTCCTAAAACATTTAATATTATTTCCATATTTTTAGTAGTATTTTTGATTTTAAATACTGGATTAGTGCAGGAAATAATAAAAGAACCATATAAACCAACAATGGCACTCAGTACTAACACTGATCCTCCTATTTTCAATGAAATGGATATTTCAAGTGCCCAATGGTTAAATAAATATATGAATGTTGATGACGTTATTTGTTCAGATATAAATGGTTTTGTTCTTTTAGGTGGATTTGTAGGCCCTAAATCTCAGCTATTAAGCTATAGCCTTGATAAAAATACATTTAACGACTTATCTCCAGGTACTTATATATATCTGAGGTTTAGTACTGGGAATGGAACAATAAACGTTGCCCAGGACAGTATAAATGGTAGTAAGGAAGGATTCGTTGATCAAAATCTTTTAAACCCTATAACTGAAGGTAAAAGTAGAATTTATGATAATGGTGTAAATATTTTATTCTAAACTTTGGGTAATATAGTCAAAAAGTGATATAATGTTAAAAAGTGAAAAAATTTGTTTTTTAGCTCCTACTGCTTATTCGCTTCTAAAAAATGAAAAAGAAAATATCAAAAATGTTATAGGTCCTGATATAGATCAAATCACTCTGGCCAATAAATTGAGTAAAAAAGGTTATAAGGTTACTATAATCACTCATAATGACGGGGGACCTTTAGAAGAATTTATTAACGGTATAAAAGTAGTAAAAATATATTCATCTGCCTCAAAAATAAATTTATTATCAAAAATAAGGTATTTATGGAATGCATTTAAAAAATCTGACTCTGATATTTATTTTCACTATGGAGATTCTGCAGGAATCCTGTCAATTTTTGCATACATAATGGGAAAGAGAAGTGTTTATAAAATTGCATCGGATGTGCTGTTAGATAGAAGTCTTATTATTAGTGACATTAAAGAGTTTAAAAGTTCTAAATTTAATTCTAGAGCTGTAGGAAACTGGATCGATATTAAACTTTCCAGTGCAATCTGTTTACAAAATCAATACCAGTCAAAGATGCTTAAAAAAGGATATAATAAAAATGGTAAGATAATTAAAAATCATATTGAAATAAAGGACGTTAATCTGGATAAAAAGTCAAAAATTCCTATTATTTTATGGGTTGGTTCAATGGCTGAGGTTAAGCAGCCCTGGATGGTTTTAGAACTTGCAAAAATGATGCCCTCAGTAAAGTTTCAGATGATAGGCGGTTATCAAGGTGATCCTGCCCTTTATAATTATATAAAAAGACAATCTAAAGAATTGAAAAATTTTGAGTTTTTGGGTGTTGTACCATTTGAAGAAATAGATTACTATTTCAATAAAGCATGGATCTTGATAAATACTTCTATGTTTGAAGGATTCCCTAATTCATTTCTTCAAGCATGGATGAATTATATGCCTGTGGTAAGTGTTAATGCAAATCCCGATGATGTAATCACCGATTATAAACTAGGATTTTGTTCAGGAAGTTTAAAACGATTAAAGGAAGATTTAAGCATTTTACTAAATAATAATGATTTAATAAATGAAATAGGGATGAATGGAAGAAAATATGTTGAAAATAATCATGATATTAAAAATGTTCTTCCTAGATATATTCAGTTATTCAATTCCATTTAATTTTTTTTGATAAACAGCTTAATCATTATTTATTTTTATTTTTAGTCTATTTTTACGGCATATATTCTCTTTTTTTAAATTAAAAATTTAGACAAGTATTAATTATTTAATAATATTTAATAACACTAATTTTTAATTGTTATTATGTATTTACTTTTTATTTTTAATAAAAATAGTTAATATTATATTATCTTAATAACATATTAGTATCAAGTTAATATTAAACGGAGGTGATACTATCAAAAAGTTTGATGTATTAAGTAAATATATAAACTCTAAAAATAAAAATAAAGTTATTATATGTTCTTCATTTTTTATTTTAGCAGTTACAGGTTTGCTAGTATTTGTTTTAGCATCTAATTTAGGTGTTAGTACTACTTCTGCAATTCCTACCGGTGATATTTTTACTAAAGACTCTGGAAATAGTAATCTATACCAAACTACTGGTACACCTGATGATATATCTCAAAGTTCAACAGGCAATACTGACACAAGTTCAAGCTCAAATACAAATACACAATCCGATGTACCTGCTGATAATACAAATGATGGTACATCTGAAATACCTACAAAAACAGATAATATAAGTTTTAATGCCAGCAATCTTGTTATCTCTAACTTCCAGGTCCCAAGTACTGCTAAAATAGGTACAACATATCCTGTTACTGTAACAGTAACTAACAAGGGAAATGTTAGTTCTGGTTCATTTCCGGTTTACTTATGGGAAAACAACACGTTATTGGGTCAACAAACAGTAAATGGCCTTTTAGCAGGACAAAGCACTGATGTAGTGTTTAACTGGACTCCTGCAACTGCAGGAACAAAGGATCTACAGGCAGGACTGAATTTAACTGATCTTGTAAAGAAAACGGTATTATATAATGGCGGTAATGGTTCTACCAGGTTTACTTACCCTTCCACCGCTAATAGTATGGAGTATAATGGTTTGTGGAATTTAACCAATAAGACAATTATTTCTACTGTGATGTGGAATGCCACTAATATAGCAGATGAATACGATGTAGAAGTATACAGCGGTTCTAAGTATGCTAAATGGAGATATCAGCAGAACAGGATGGTGGCAGGTGTTTGGTGGGATATAGGACTAAGTAGAAATGATGCAGTATATTATAATGGATTTACTGATGCAGATCTCGCAAATATCAATAAAATAAAAGTATCCTTTAATACACCTACTTCAGGAACCAAAACTGGATATATTAAAGAAATCAAGATCAGGGATACTATTAATACTCAGGGATATGTCACATTTAGATTCGATGATGGAACTCAATCACAGTATGATAATGTATACTCTCAAATGCAATCTTATGGTTATAAAGGCAGCATATTTCCTGTGATTAACTGGGTCGGATATTCCGGTGCTATAACAGTAAATAAACTGAACACTTTATACGCCAGTGGTTGGGATGTTGGAAGTCATACAATGGATCATTCTGCGCCCTATAATTTAACTGAAGCACAGATGAGGTCAGAATTGGGGGATAGTAAACAATGGCTTCTAAATCATGGTTATAATAGAAGTGCTGACCTATTTGCTGCTCCTTTTTTTGCCATGACTTCTACATACTATAATCTTATAGCAGAATATTATAAGATGTGTGGAGTAGGTCAAGCCGACACAGCAGATGTGAGTTTAGGTGTTCCTGGAGGTATTGCAAGTACTACTGTCCCACCATCTAACTTCTTCCAGGTGACAACGTCAGACTTAACCCTGGATAATTTACCCCAATATTTCCCAACGGCTTTAAATGCAACGGCAAAAAATGGTGAATGGTTGGTGATACTTATACATACTGTTTCAACAAATTCAGAGAAATCTAACTTTGCTGCTCTTCTTCAGGCAGTGAAAGCATCAGGTTGTCAGGTTAAAACATTTTCTGAAATGTATGAGTTAGCCAACAGGTCTCCAATAAAACAGGTAACGGTGACTGGAACAACCGAAAATAAATCAGATATTGTTATCTCTAACCTACAACTTCCTAGTAACCCCCAAAATGGTACTACTTATCCTGTAAGCTTTACAGTGAGTAATAATGGTTCTGCCAATGCTGCTTCATTTGTGGTATCATTATCAGATGGTTCTACAGTAATTGGTCAGCAAACTATAAGTGGTTTAGCAAGTGGACAGAACACTACAGTAACCTTCAACTGGTTACCATCAACATCAGGACTAAAGAACATTAATGCATCTGCAGATATTAATAATGTCATCAACGAGACAAATGAAGCAAACAACATCATTATCCAGCAGGTGAATGTAGCTGGAGCTCAATCTGATCTTGTTGTATCTAATTTACAACTTCCTAACAATCCACATAATGGTACTACTTATCCTGTAAGCTTTACAGTGAGTAATAATGGCTCAGGTGATGCTGCTTCATTCTTGGTGTCGCTATTAGATGGCTCTACAGCTATAGGTCAGCAAAATATAACTAACTTGTCAAGTGGAAAAAATATTACCGTGTCTTTCAACTGGACCCCATCAACAACTGGATTGAGAAGCATTAATGCTACTGCAGATGTCAACAATGTGGTTAACGAGACAAATGAAACAAACAATAAATTAACACAACAGGTATCAGTAACAGCAGATCAAGGTTTGCCTGATCTGGTGATTACCAACTATCAAACCCCTACAAGTGCCAAAACTGGTACAGCTTCTCCTGTAACCGTGACTGTAACTAATAATGGATCTAAGGGTGCTGGCTCATTTGTAGTTTACCTTGGAGAAAATGGCAGGTTAGTTGATGAGCAGACAGTAAGTGGTCTTGCAGCGGGACAAAGTACTGATGTAGTTTTCAACTGGGTTCCATCATCAGGGGGAACTATAAACTCACAGGCAAGGGTTGATGCAACATATGAAGTGAACGAATCTGATGAAACAAACAACTATGGTCCAACAAAACAAGTATCTGTAACAGTAGATCAAGGTTTGCCTGATCTGGTGATTACGAACTATCAGACTCCTGCAAGTGCAAAAGTAGGTACAGCTTCGCCTATTACTGTGACTGTGACTAACAATGGGTCTAAAGATGCCGGTTCCTTTGTAATTTACCTTGGAGAAAATAACAGACTTGTTGGAGAGCAGACAGTAAGTAGTCTTGCAGCTGGACAGAGTACCAGTGTAGTGTTTAACTGGATTCCATCAACTATAGGGACAATTGACTCACAGTCAAGGGTTGATGCAACCTATGCTGTAATTGAGTACGATGAAACAAACAACTATGGCCCAATAAAACAAATAACAGTGACTTAAATTATTAAAATATATTTTTTCTTTTTTTTTCAATATTTAATCTAAAAACGTAATTAATTTTAAAATTAGAATATTAAAATAAATATTCTAAACTTAAAATATAATTTAGCTATAGATAATATAATTTTAATTAGAAATATATAATAAAAAAACTTATAACTATTTTTTAACTTGAATTTTCTTGTATATGTCCATTTAAATAGCTTTTGATTAAATCAATTATAAAATTTTTATTAAAATCATGTATAATTAAAGTAAATTATTTATATATTATAATACAAATAGTAAATAAGTTAATGCAATATAGGACTCCATGATGAATATAGAATCTTAAAAAATATATTAAATATCATTATAGATCATTCAAAGCCAAAAATTGGGTGATATTTTTTTATTTGGCTTCCATTTACTCTTTTAGAGCTGTAATCTCTTTATTATGATGAATTTAATTTGAAATGTTATTATGAACAATTAATTTAACTGTAATGCGTGGTGCAGGAACTAAAATGAAAAGATATAATGCTGATATTTTAATTATAAGTTTACTTGCAATTTTTTGTTTAATATCTATAAGTAAATCTGAATTAAATGATAACTATATTCTGATTATAATTGAGTATTTATTTATGCTATTTTTACCGGGTTATTCTATTATGGCGATTTTATTTCCTAGAAAGAATGATTTAAAAGCTATAAAGCGTTTAGAGTTAAGTTTTATATGGAGTATAACAATAGTACTTTTAAGTGGTATAATATTTAAGTATATTACATCTGGAGGCATACTAACTTCAACTATCCTTTATATTTCCATATTTACTCTTTTTATACAGCCTATATCTTATTTAGTGAGAAAGGATATCTCTGAAAGCTTCAGTATAGGTTTAACTGAACTCTTCAAAAGCTATAAATCATCATTTAATGATAAATCTCAAATAGATAAGATTATTTCAATTGTTTTAGTTATATTTATTATCTTTGCAATATCCACCACAGCGTATGTCATTGCATCACCTAAAGATGCTGAAAAATATACAGAATTTTATATTTTAGGTTCAAATGGAATGGCAAGCAACTACCCTACAAATTTAACAGTTGGACAAACAGGAAATGTAACAGTGGGAATTGTAAATCATGAGCATTCCACTGTTAACTATGAAATGATAATAAAATTAAATAATTATACTATAAACGATACAAATATCACTTTATCTACTAATCAAACATATTCAACGCCTTTTACATTCACACCGTATATTTCAGGTCAAAATCAGAACATAGAATTTTTGTTGTACAAACTTCCAGATAAAAAAACTGTTTACAGGTATCTATTTTTGCAAATTAAAGTTAACTGAAATTTAAATAGTAAATGAAATTTATGAATGATACTTAAGTTATATAAAGCATCCATAGATTCTAAAACTTAATATAATCAAATAAAATTAGTCCATAATGCGCAAAATAGTTTTTAAATATTTTAATTTTTAAATGAACCTATTTAATAATTCAGTTTTAACTTAATTATATAAAACAAAGTCTGTTCTTATTTTTTGTAAATTAAAATATTATTTTAATAGAATATATTGGAATTGTGGAGTATATAAAATAATAAACTATTAATAGAATGTAATATAATATAATAATAAAAAATAGGTATATAATATTATGACTATCCTAACTGCAATGACAACAAACATAATAAATAATGGTTTAACCATTGGAATTGCGTTAATAGCATTTTTAGTACTTAAAGAAGTATCCAGTGCAGATAAGAACAAAAATGAGAAAAACCATTCATTTATCAATGTAATAAATATCGTAATATTTCCGTTGTTTATAGTTTTTATGATTGTAGTTGCAGATAAAGCAATTTCAGTGCTATCTAACTTCTGAAAATAGTTTGAGAATTTATAATTGGAATCTTTTTAAATAGAAATTGGAATCTTTCATAGATAAATAATGAAGTAATCAAATGCAGTTTAAAAGATTAATTTTAGGGTCAATTTTTATATTGGTGCTCTTTTTATTGTGTTATAATTATACATTAGGAGGTTATTATCAGGATAGTTCTGTAATTAATTTATTAGAGGGTTATCCCGCAAATCAAATTCTCGTATATGGTCCTATAATTGAAACATATAAAGATGGTTTTGGAATTTATAACATTAAAAATAGAAAGGTATACCACGTTAAAACAAACTTAAAACTAAATTTAGGTACAGATATCTATATTTTAGGAACTTTAAATTCAAATAACGAGTTTCTTATTACTAAAATTATTACATTTAAAATGGATGATGTTTTCGACGTTTTTTTAAGATCTTTATTGGGATTGATTATATTTTTAGTGGTATTTGTAAAATTCTGGAGATTTAGTCCAGGTAAATTACTTTTTATCAGATTGCAGAAAACGAAGCCTGCAAATATGAAAGATTTGTGGCGTCTAAGATTTTACCGATTTTCAGAACTAAAAAATTTTTTTAAAATTTTAAGGAGAAAATAAATGCCCGATTGGATTACACATATATTAGCAGCCTGGACTCTAACTACAATTTTAGGATTTAGATTTAAACAATTCAGTCAACCAAATGCTGCAATAGTGATGTTAGGAGCTTTAATTCCAGATATATATAAAATAACTTTGTTATTGGATTCATTTGGAATTTATTTGCACGATTTTCTTACACCAGTGCATCTCCCTGTTGGATCCATATTAATTGCAGCAGTATTCTCTCTTTTCTTTGAAAGTAGAAGATTAATTTTCTTATTTTTGGTTATGGGAATCGGTACTCACTACGCGCTTGATTTATTGTTATTCGGCGGTGGAATGGAACTATTTTACCCTGTAAATCCATTAAAATTCCAAATAGGGGTCATTTCGGTTACAGACTTCTATATTACAATAGTATCAATTATTTTAGCTTTCTTTGTATATTTAGCTTATAAAAAGTTTAATCAAAATAATTTAAATTGAATTTGCTTGTTAAAATATACTAAAATATTTTATTGAACTGGTCATTTGATCTAAAAATTAATATTTGGAAATATTTTACAAAAATCTATTTAAGTCTTCCCTTAATCCACATAAATATAGTTTTAATATATTAAAATCTTTAAGAGTTGCATTGATCCTATTTAATTTATATAAATCATTAACAGAATTTCTTATCGGTCGCATTGGATAAACAGAAACTGAAGAATCAAAACCAAGATTTTTCACTAAAGACAGTATTTTATCATTATAGTCACCATTAGGATATGCAAAGGATTTAACTTCTGTATCTAAATTCTCCTCTATGCAATGTTTGGAATTTACAATTTCCCATTTTGCTTCCTCAATGCTAACGTTTGTTAAAATAGGATGATTTACTGTATGAGAACCGAAATCAATTCCATTTTTATTCATTTTTCTAATTTCTTTCCAGGATAAAATATATTTTTTACCTAATTTTTCAGGGATATTTGCATCAGTTAAATTAACTAAGTCCTCTATTATAGATTCTTTTTTACTATTGTCCATTTTTTTTAATCTTTCTTGAATATTTAGCCCTGCTTCAATTTTATTTTCATCAGAAATTAATTCATAACTACCTATACCACTTATATCAATAGATCTCATATCAGTATGAAATAGAGCATAATTTATTAGATCCCACCAGAATAATTTTTTCTCTTCAATGGAACCTGTAGCAAGAAATACTGTTGCTGGGGCATTATATTTTTTTAATATAGGAAAAGCAACTTCATAATTATCTTTATATCCGTCATCAAAGGTTATAACTACTGCTTTTTCAGGAACAATATCTTCATTAATCATTTCACTTAATGTATTAAGTGAAATTATTTCAAAATTTTTACTAAAGTAATCCATTTGTTCTTCAAATAATTTGGGATGCAGAATTGGGTTAATAGACCATTTATCAGTCATGGGACTTATTCTATGATATACTAATATAATAATCTGAGATTTCGAAACTTTTCTTCTTAAATTACCATAAAAGTCAATAATGCCAGCTTTATCTGCATAGTTTACTAAATTACTGCTTAACATTAACTATCTCCTAATTTATCCCCATTAAATTTATGGAATTTTTTTCCTTTATTTTATATATGTGTTAAAAGAGTAAATCTTAAGTAATACATAATATAATAATATATATTATATTATTATAGATTTATGTTTTTTGGTTACCATTAAACATAATTTGAATTATAAATCAGGAGATTTAATAGAATAAATTTATGAAAAAGGAGATATAAATATGTATTTGCGTATGGAAGAACTCAATAGCACTAATATTGGATTATGGGAAGATTTTAATCAAAAAATGGATGAAGGAACTTTTTTCCATACTATTAAATGGAAAAGGATATTAGAATCGTTGGGTAATAATTCTCATTATTATATAATTTTAGATGGCGATGAACCAGTTGCTATATGTCCTTTTTTTGAACTCAATATTAGTGGATTTAAAGGTATTACAACTCTACCTGATTCTGATTATAATCACCTTATTGTTAAAGATAATAATCCTCATATAATAGAATTTATTAGAAAAGAATTAGAATCAAGGGCTAAGAAAAGATCATGGTCTTTTATAATCTTTAATTCTTTAGATAAAAATATTGGAGACAAATTAAATGCATCTTTTTATCCCAATTTTTCCATGGGAACTATGGTATTAGATTTAGAAGAATTAAATCCTGATAAAATTTGGAATGAGATTTTTAACGCAAAAAGAGGGCAAAGAAGATATATTAAAAGATTTGAAAAGAATGGTTTTCAAATAAAAGAACTAGATTCTAAAAAAGATATAAAAGCACTTTATAACTATTACGAAGAAAACATAAACTATAAAAAAGGTACTTTGTATCCGTATTCTCATTTTAAGGATTTATATGAAATTTATTCTTCAAAAAACATATATTCTGGATTAATAATTAAGGAAGACTTCATTGCAGGAGGTTTTTTAAATTTTATAGATGAACAAAATAAAGTCATGCACTCGAGGTATATAGCAATAAATCGTGATGTACCCAATACATATCATATTCAGTATCCCTTACTCTGGGAACAAATTCAAAAAGCGGATGAAATTGGATTAAAAAAGGTAGATTTTGGGAGTAATATCAATGATCAAAGTCATCCAGGGTACAAATTAAAGAGAAATTTCGGTGCAAAATATCAACACAGTTATTCAGTATTAAGACCGGTATCCCGACTTTTTAAATTGGGGCATAATGTTTATAGATCAATTAATCCGGTGAAAACAAAATGAAAACTGAAAATTCTAGAGTCAGAAGTTTGAAATATAAACATAGATTTTTTTTTACATCAGATTATCTCCTTAAAAAGATAGGGATTAACTTTACCAAAGCATATATTCATTCAATTAAGTTGGATGATTTCGTTCTTGAAAAAGCGCCTAAAACTAATAATTTCACCATAAAAGAGTGCAGTATGAAAGATCTACCTAAATTTGGGGAATTAAGTGATTTATTTTTGCAGGATATGCAGAATGGCCATGTATTAATAGCTGCATTTTTAGAGGATGAATGGGTGGGTTACAACTGGATAAGTCTAAAACCAATAGAAGTAGAAGAGGTAGAACGAGATATACATTTTACAGGGGCTTATCTGTATAGGGCTTATGTCAAAAAAGAGTACAGACAAATGGGTATAATGAAAAAAATAATGTATTTGGCTTTAAATCAGATTAAAAATAAGTATAAAAGAAATGAAGTATATGCCATTACAGAAACTGCAAATGTACCAGCAATTAAAACCCTGGAAAGTTATGGGTTTTCTGTAGTGGGCACTATTAAATATTCTAAATTATTTTTGTGGGAAAAATATGAAGAAAAAATTAAAAATAATACAGTCACATTATTAGAAGAATAAACTTCTTTTTGAATAAATCATGAAATTATAAATAATGGAGACAAAAACTGTGTAAAAATGAAAAATAAAAATTCTGCCTTTAGAAGTTTGAAATATAGACACAGGTTCTTTTTTACCTTAGATTACCTTCTTAAAAAGATAGGGGTTAACTTTACCAGAGCTTATATCTATTCAATTAAGTTGGATGATTTTGTTTTTGAAGAAGCTAAAAGTGAGGGTGTTATTATAAAAGAGTGTAGTATGAAAGATCTACCTAAATTTGGGGAATTAAGTGATTTATTTTTGCAAGATATGCAGAATGGCCATGTTTTGGTGGCTGCATTTTCAGGTGATGAATGGGTGGGTTACAACTGGATAAGTCTAAAACCAATAGAAGTAGAAGAGGTAGAACGAGATATACATTTTACAGGGGCTTATCTGTGGAGAGGCTATATTAAGAAAGAGTACCGGCAAAGGGGAATATTTAAAAAATTGTTATATTATTCCCTTTATCAGGTTAAAAACAAATATAAAAGAAATGAAGTTTATGGTATTATTGAAACTGCAAATATGCCCTCAATTAAAGGTGTAGAACGGCTTAAATTTTCTAGAGTTGGTACTATTAACTATTTTAGATTTTTTTTATGGAAGAAATATGAGGAAAAAATTGAAAATAATACCGTCACTTTATTAGAGAACTGATCTTTTATTTTTGCATTTAATTGTATTTTTAACAAATCGTATGGATTATTTCTTTATATTTAGAGATTAAAGTGCTTAGTTTAGTTAGGGTCTTATTTCTTTATCATAGCGATTATCTGTTTAAATAAGTATATATCTTCTTCTGTAAATGTTTTTAATATAAAAAGAGTAACTAAATACGTGCATAAAGCTATTAATAGCTGTAAAAAAAGATTTGTATCTATATTAAAAATAAATAAGCCCATTACTAAACTTGCTATTATTGGTTTTATTATAACATCTTTAATTTGAATTTTGCAAATAAATTTAAAAAGGAAATATGAAATCAATACTATTTCAATAAATTCAGTAATTATTGTAGTTATGGATGCCGCAATATAACTAAAACTTGGAATAAGCATTATATTCAGAATAATATTTACAATCATGGCTATAAAAAATATTTTTACAAGTACATTTTGTTTGTTGATTGAAATCATTACAGTACCTGAAAAATAGGTTAAAAATGTGAATGGTATAGCCCAGATAATTATTTTAAGCACTGTTATGGATTCAATATATTGAGTTCCATAAACTAAAAAAATAATCTTATCTGCGAGCAACGTCATAATAACAGCAATAGGCAATCCTATAAATGATAGATATCTAAATGATTTCGTATAAGCACTTTTTAAGGAATCTTTTGAAGATACATGAAATTTAGAGAAAATAGGGTATATTGAGGCTGTGAAAACTGCGGGGAAAAATGTTAAAACTTCTATTAGTTTATATGCTGCACTGTATATTCCAACGGCAGTATTGGTATCCAAAATTGAAAGTAAGACTGTGTCAATTCTAAATGCTATAGAAGAAAAAATTAGAATTATTGATAGAGGAATTGCATTTTTTAATAATATTTTCCAGAAATCAAAATTAACTTCCATTTTTGGTAAAACAAATTTCCATTTACATACAATAAAGCTATATGCAAAAATAATAATGCCAACAAACAAATAAAGTAATGCAAAGCCTAAAATATCGATTTTATTATATATTATAAATAACGCTCCTAAAAGGAGTATTAAAGAGCTTAAAATTTGACCTATTGATTGATATTCCAATCTTTGTTGAGTTTGAAATAATGCGTAAAAACTTGATGCTAATGTGCTAAATATGGTATATGCTGTAATTATAGCTACAATTTGAATAATTTCTAAATTATAACCTAAAATTTTAACAATAAAGATGCTGAGTATGAATGTTATTAGTCCTAAAATTAGCTTCAATGACAAAATGTTTTTGATATATTTTTCCATGAGGTCTTTATCTCTTGATACTTCCCTTACCAGCAATGTACTTAAACCTAAATCTGTAAAAAGCACTGTGACTCCTGTAAAAGCAAGTGCAAAGGATAAAATACCGAAATTTTCAACCCCTAAGTATCTTGCAGAGTACATGGTAAAAATAAATGCCAGTATATAAGTTATAACTTGAGATACTAGTAATATAGAGGTATTTTTTGCTACTTTTTGAATTGTATTCATTTTAGTCTCTCATTATAAAATTAATTTATTATTAACTTTATATATGAATATCATAACTATTAAAACTTATTATAATTAATTGAAATTATTTTAAGTGATATATAGAATTTTTATGGTGTTACAGTTATGATTTTTTGATCAAAAAAGATATAATAAATGTTTGATTTTGAAATGTTTTCTAAATTTTGATTTTACATCCAAAATATAATTATTATGATTTTTAGAGTTATTTAAATTCTTTATAGTAAATTGATTAGGTTTCTAGTGGAAATAATGAGGAATATCTAAATTTAAAAGTTTAAATGCTGCTTCATGAATTTATTAAATTATACACTTAAAAACCTGTTTTTTTATTGGAATTTTCTATTAATTCATTTCTAATTGATAAACCTCCAAAATCTATGATTTTGGATTCAGAAAATCTCGAAGGAGATTTTCTTCAACCTTCAAAATTTATATAGAAATTTTGAATGTTCAGGAAATTCTAAAAGAATTTCCTTCAACCTCCAAAACCCTCAAAAGCAAAGCGTTTGGGGGTCATAGAAATCTCTCAAAATCCTCAAAATTTTTTAAAAATTTTGTGGTTCGGAAAATCATAGATTTTCCTCAACCTCAAAAAAATTTTTAATTTTTTTGGGAGTTAGGAAATGTTTACAAAATCTCCGATTTTGTAATCGCAAAAAACTTCGTTTTTTGCATGCTGTGCATTTCCTAAAATTCAAAGCTCTCAAAAACTTTGGTTTTTGGAGCCCCAAAAAATCTTCGATTTTTTGAGGGAATTTTTGGAGCACTCAAACACGTAGTGTTTGGTGCCTGCAAAATTTTTAATTTTGCGGCCGAGGAAACAGAGTTTCCTCCGGCATCGAAAGCAAAGCAAGCAAAAACTTCATTTTTGCTGCCTGCAAAATCTATGATTTTGCGGTTCAGGAAATCTCTCAAAAACCTATGGTTTTTGGAGCGCGAAAATCTTCGATTTTTGCAAGCTTCGATTTTCTTCAACGTCAAAATCCTTTGAATTTTGACAGCTTTCGAATGCGCAAAAAATGAAATTTTTTGCTAGCTACGATTTTGAGAGATTTTCGTAGGTTTTATATGCTCATAATCACAAATATAATGTAAG
>JAEYQZ010000089.1 GCA_023409695.1 Methanobacteriota archaeon
AGTATTCGAGGTCTACAACTCTAACTCCTATTTCTGCTCCTGCTTCTTCAGTTACGTATGGGTCATAAACAAGAATTTCCATTCCAAATGCTTTTGCCCTTATGGAAACCTGGGTTCCAATTCTTCCTAAACCTATAATACCAAGGGTTTTACCATTCAGTTCTATACCCATGAATTTGCTTTTTTCCCATTTTCCTTCTTTTACTGACTTATCTGCAATTGAAATTTTCCTTATAAGTGTCATTATAAGTCCCATGGTGTGCTCTGCAACAGTTATTGAAGTTGATTCCGGCGCATTAACTACCATTATTCCTTTTTCTGTAGCAGCAGCCATATCAACGTTATCTACACCAACACCTGCTCTCGCTATAATTTTAAGCTTTTCTGCCGCTTCTATTACAGCACGAGTTACTTTGGTCCTGCTTCTTACAATAATAGCATCAAAATCTTTAATTTCTTCTATGAGCTCTTCTTGAGTAATGGAAGTGTTTACTACAACATCAGCCACATCTTCAAGCTCTTTAATTCCTTTTTCATTTATTTGATCAGCTATGATTACCTTCATCTTATCCATTATTTCACCAGCCGCATATCTATTTTATAATTTGCCATGATTTGTGCAAATGTAACTATAAGTCTCATATGAATTATGAATGAAAAAAGTTTAAAAATTTAAGCAAATCACTTATTAACTAAATAACATTCTTCACATGATCACAGCATGAGCCTAAACTATAGAATCACTACTGTACAATATAGATAAATAAATTTAAACTATCGAGAATTTAATTTAATTATATATATTGTTATAAGTTTTGTTGTTTATGATTTAAACTAATTAGTATAAAATTCAATAACCTTCAACGAAATTAAGTACAATATTATCATCATTTAATAATGACCTTCTGTAATTTCTAGATTTTTAAAATCCTCCCTTTAAATTATTGTATCTCCTATTTTATTTAAATGAAAATAAATTTAAATCTGTTGTTACAGAGTATTAAATAATACATAAAATTTATTAATTGAGGGGATATGAATTACATATGATACTCAAGAACAGATAAACAAATTCTTAGAAGATAAAAATTTAATTGTTGCATCAAATAGAGGCCCTGTTGAATTTCATATTAAAGAAGGAAGAACTGAAATGAAAAGAGGTGGAGGAGGGCTAGTATCTACTCTACTTCCATTTATGACTCGCGTTAAGGGATCATGGGTTGCAAGTGCCATGACTGAAGGAGATAGGGAAATAGCAGCGAAACATAAAAAATGCATGGTGCCAATTCCCGAAGACAATCCTGATTTTTGCGTTTCTTTTGTTGTCGTAGACCCAGAAATATATAAAGACTATTACAGCGTAATTAGTAATCCCCTTATCTGGTTTGTGCAGCATTATATGTGGAATACCCCCTACACTCCAGAAATTGATGATAACATCCATAAAGCATGGCATGACAGTTATGTATACGTAAACCAGCAGTTTGCAGAAAGAATTGTAGAAGAAGTAAAACTAAGTGAAAAAAAGCCTTTGATCATGCTTCAAGATTATCATTTATACACCTGTCCAGGTTATATACGGGAGAAACTTGATGATATTTTTCTAAGCCATTTTATCCATATTCCATGGCCCCAATCAGAATATTTCAGTATTCTTCCAGAGTATATGCAGGAAGCTATTATTAAAGGGTTGTTATCCAACGATATAGTTGGATTTCATCTGGAAAAATATTCCCGGAATTTTCTATATACCTGTGAGCCCTACGTAGATAAAGTAGATTACAAAACTGATACAATCTGGTATGAAGGGCGTAGAATTTTTGTAAAACATTATCCCATATCCGTTGATGATAAAAAACTCATAGAAAATGCAAAAAGCCCAGAAGTGATAAAAAAAGAGGAAATAATTAAAAAAATCAAGGGAGATAATTTTTTACTATATAGAACTGATAGAGCAGACTTAAGTAAAAATATAATCCGTGGATTTAAAGCTTATGAACTATTTTTACAGAAGCATCCGGAATTTCATGGAAAAGTAGTATTTCTATCAACAGGAATGCCTACAAGACAGCAGATAAAAGAATACTGCGATTATAGAGATGAATCCTACAGAATAATCGATTCAATAAATGAAAGGTATTCTAAAGATGGTTGGGTGCCAATTAAACAGATTTTTAAGGCAGATTATGGACTCGTAACTGCGGCCTTTAAACATTATGATTGTTTACTTGTAAACCCCATTATAGATGGTATGAATATCGTTGCCAAAGAAGGACCTGTAGTAAATGAAAATAATGGCGTTTTAATAATGTCAAATGGTGCAGGTTCTTACGAAGAGCTTAAAGATTATTCTATCATTGTGAATGCTTATGATATCAGCCAAACAGCAGATGCAATATATCGGGCCATTATGATGAGCAAACATGAACGACAAAGACTTATTGAAGGACTTAAAAAAACTGTCTGCGAAAGAAATGTTTATATATGGATGCAAGAGCAGTTTAACGACATTCGTAAGCTATTTTAAGTTAGATATACTTTAATTTGTAGTAAATTCTTATTTTTAACTTATCGTTAATTTATCTGAAAATAATTATTTAAAGAATAACATTATTTTAAGCTTGTTTTTTAGCTGCAAATCTCCTTTTGAGTTCAAAAAATCAAAATAAATATAAATTCCTTAAAACATATATTAATAAAGGAAGTTTTTTTAACAACAACCATGACTTGAAGGTAGTGCAGATGATTATCATAAAATTATGTGAATCATATTGTAAATTGCGCTTTTTAGTACTTCAAAGAGCTAAAATTACAATTTAATACAGGACAAAGTTTATACATGTATTATGGAAATGGGCGTTTAATAAAATTAATATCAGGAGGAAATTAAAATTTCAATTTCAGATGAATGCATAAATCGATTCCTTGAAGATAAAAATTTAATCATAGCATCTAACCGTGGACCAGTAGAATTCTTTTATGAAGATAATGGTGAAATAGGGATTAAGATAGGGGCAGGTGGAATTGTTCCCACTTTACTTCCATTTATGGAGAAAACCGGAGGTACATGGGTCGCAAGCGCTATGACCGATGCAGATATAGACATGGTAGGCAGATTTCCAGAAAATAGAATTCCATTCCCCCTGGAAAAACCAAAGTTAAATGTTCAATTAATTATATTAGACAAAGAAAAGTACAACGAATTTTATAACTCTTTTCATAATCCGTTTTTATGGTTTATACATCATTATCTGTGGAATTTAACATATGCTCCTGAAATTGATGATAACATACACCAAGCATGGGCTAGCTATCAATATGTAAATCAGAGATTTGCAGAAGAAATAATTGGAGAAGTGAATTTATCAGATAAAGAACCTTTAATTATGCTTCAGGATACTCATTTACAAACATGTTCATGGTATATCCGCCAAAAGTTTGATGATATTTTTCTGAGTCAGTTTATACACATACCGTGGCCTCAATCAGATTATTTCAGCATATATCCCCGATATATTGGAAAAGCCATCATAGAAGGGCTTCTATCTAATGACCACATTGGTTTTCATATTGAAAGATATGTGAAAAATTTTCTGATGACCTGCGAAAAATATGCAGATGAAGTAGACTTTAAAAATAATATAGTACATTATGATGGCCGTGAAATCTTTGTAAAGAACTATCCCATTTCTGTTGATGTTAATAAGTTAAATGAATTTGCAAAATCCAATGAAGTTTTAAAACAGGAGCAGTATGTAAAGAAAATTAAAGGAAATAACTTTTTAATTTACAGAACTGAAAGAACTGACCCCAGTAAAAATATTATAAGGGGTTTTAAGGCATACGATCTTTTCTTTCAAAAGCATCCTGAATTTAAGGGAAAGGTTACATTTTTCATAACAGGGGTGACAAGTAGAGAAAATGTAAAGGAATACAGGGAATATAAAACTAATGTAAGCAATATAATCAATGAAATCAATGCGAAATACTCTAAAGATGGGTGGAAGCCTATAATTCCTCATTTCGATGCGGAATATTCACTTGTAACTGCTGCATTTAAAAACTATGATTGCCTTTTAATAAATTCAATTAATGATGGAATGAACATCGTCCCTAAAGAAGGAAGTATTGTAAATGAAAATAATGGCGTCTTAATACTATCTGAGACTACAGGGGCTTATGATGAACTTAAAAAACATGCAATTGATATAAATGCACTGGATATTTCAGAAACTGCAGATGCTATTTACAAATCAGTTACAATGAAAGATGACGAACGTAAAAAACGTTTAGATGGGCTTAAAAAGACCATCTGTGAATATGATGTATATAAATGGATGGGAGAACAGTTCAACGATATTCAAAAACTATTTTAAGCACATGATAAATAGTTAGTTCACTGTTTACAGGGAGGTAAAAATATGGATGTAAATGAATTCATTGTGGTAAGTTCAAACTACGTACCTGGATACAAATCTGTTGAAACCCATGGATTTGTATATGGACTGACTGTAAGAAGTAGAGGTCTTGGCGGACAAATTGGTGCAGGAATACGTTCCATGTTTGGTGGGGAAATAAAAGAATATGTTAAAATGATGGAAGATACAAGAGATGAAGCTTTACGCAGAATGGTACGTCATGCACAATCAATGGGAGCTAACGCAGTAGTAAGTGTGCGTTATGATTCAAATGACATTTCAGATGTGATGCAGGAAATTTTAGCCTATGGAACTGCAATAACTGTCGAAAAGGAGTAAATTTGGGATAAAAATGTTTGAAGGAAATATTAAAATCAACGACAGAGAAATACCAAGAACTCTTCTTGGAACTTCTCCTTTTATAGGGGCAACTCAATTTGGACACAGATCTCGACTTTATCAATTAGACCTTTACGATAAACCAGAGAACATACTTAAAATACTTAAAAAATCACATGAACTTGGAATTACCGGTATTCAGCTCATACCTTACGAACCTGTAATAAAAGCTCTTAATTGGGCTGCAGACGAAGGTTATGATTTTAATATCGTTGGAACTGTGAGACAGGACTGTGAAAATGAAGATATAGAACTTCTATCCCAGCTTGGAGCAAGCACAATGCTTCTCCACGGCGCAATCACTGACAGTTTGAATTATGATTTTTTAGCTGAAAAGCTTGAAAAGATACAGCAAACAGAGGCAGTTCCAGGGCTTACGACACTCAAGCCTTTTAATACAACAAAAAATCTATTAGAGTCACCCATATTGGACTTATTTGATATTTATATGATCCCTGTAAATAAACTGGGATATCTAATGGATACTGATGCATTTATAGCTAAAGAGCGTGCTGAATTTAAAGATATAATTATTAAATTAAATAAAACAATCATCGCAATGCAGACTATGGCTGCTGGAATACTTACTCCTGGCGATGCTTTCGATTTTCTTAAAACATTAGATTATGTTAATTTAATGACTGTGGGAATCGCCTCTGAGGCTGAAGCTGAAGAGACTTTTGGTCTGCTTAAAAATAAGTAGTCCTAAAAATTTTATTTTTTGGTTTGGAGTTATTTAAAGAGCAGTTAATTAATTTTAATTTGAAATATAAGATTTTAATTGGTTTTGAAATAATAAAATTTAAAAAAGTAAGAATTCGCTTTGATTCGCGATCTCCGAGCTTAAAAATTTTTTATTTTTGAGCGAGGGGTTTTTTGATCAACCTTTTTTCTCTGAAAAAAGGTTGTTAGTTACATTCTTCTTTTCGTTCTCTAATGATCTTCAAGAATTCGCCGCGGCTTTCCATTTCGCTCATTTCCCAACTATGAACAGCTGGAACACCTTCAATACAGCTTAAAGGTTTTTTATTCTTTAAAATGAATACTGCATCTGTTCCAGTTACACCTGCAAGGTCTTTAACATTTACTGCCATTCTTTCAAGAATCTTTTGGTTCCTGTTTTTTTCCATGTTGGTTATCATGGCAATCTTTTCTTTTAATTGAGGATCACTGGTTGTAAGCGCGTCAAAAGGAGTTTTGCTGGTTGGAATAATACCAAATCCTAATTTAATTAACTCTTTTGGTGTTTTTTCAGTGATGACCTCTTTTTCGGCTTCCGGGACTTTAAATAGATCAACTGAAAGTGTGATTTTCATGTTTAAAATAGTTTCAAGGGTTATTACTGTTTCAGGAGATGCCCTAACCTGCCCACGTTCATATTTATATATAGTTTCACGTGACACATGAGCTTTATCCGCTAATTCTTTAAGGGAAAGGTTTTCTCTTTCTCTAGCTTCTTTAATAGCTTCACCATCTATCTGAACAAAGTATCCTCCACGGTCTGCAAATACTTCAGGATAAATTTCTTCTGTAATCATGTTTCGGAGAGTTTCGGGGGCAATTACAGGTATTCCGTGCCTTTCATAGACAACATCCTCTTCCAAATATTCATATTTGGATTTTACTCCTACAACTAGAGGAGATGCTAGAAAAGTGCTTGCTAACTTCTTTATTTCCTCTGCCTGCTGTCCTGTAAAAGAATCTATATTGATTAAAACTTTAAGTAATAGCAGCAACAATCTTTTTCGAGCGACCATATCAAAACAACTTCTATCATATATGTGAGAAGTTTCAAAATTATGGTTTGCCAAAAGTTCGTTTATTTCTCTTAAGATATGATCCCTTTGCATTTTGATCACCGAATTAGATCTATGTAATTGTATATTGTCAGGTGAATTTTATGTATATTGGTATAGATGATACAGACTCCAAAGATGGAATGTGCACCACTTTTATATGTAGTGTTATAATTGATGAACTTAAACATTTTGGTTTTAACATCATTGGCTATCCTCGTTTAATACGTTTAAATCCATTTGCAAGATTTAGAACGCGCGGAAATGGAGGTTTATCCTTCAGGTTAAGTGTTGAATCAGAAGAAGATATTAAAAAAGTTAAGGAAATAGTTTTAAAAAAGGTAGAAGAACTCTCAGAACTTGAAGATGAAAGAACCAACCCAGGTGTTGTATTTTATCGGGGCGAAATTACAGATGAGCTTCGATCTTATTCCATGAAAGTCATAAGAAATATAATAACTATTGAAGAAGCCGAGGAATTTGCAAATAAAATAGGTGCTGAAATTTTCAAATTTAAAAAAGGCAGGGGCATAATTGGTGCGCTTGCAGCTATAGGATGTCCAGATATAGATAAAACCTATGAATTACTTGCCTATAGGATACCTCAAAATTATGGAAAAGAAAGACAGATCGACCATGAATCTGTATTCGAGATGAATAAAGCAACTTACCCTGAGACTTTTGATAATTTAGATATTGATAACTGTTATATTGCAATAGAACCCCATACTCCCTGCCCTATTTTATATGGTATACGTGGTGAAAGCCCAGATGCAGTATTAAATGCAGGGCAAATGGTAAAAGTTTATGAAGAAATTGCAGAAGCCAGAGTATTTGAAACAAACCAGCACACAGATATGCATCTTATAAAAACCAGTAAAATTTCAGACATGGAGAAACTCAAATGCTACATCGTGGAAGGAAACGTAAAAGACTTTCCTTATACTCGAGAAGGGGGCCATGTTATATTTACTTTAGAAGATGAGTCTGGTGAAATTCCATGTGCTGCCTACGAACCAACCAAAGAGTTTAGAGATATTGCAAGGGAATTAGCCCCTGGCGATAAAATGAGAGTATATGGTGGAATTGGAGAGAAAGGAACTCTGAATATAGAAAAGTTTGAGATTTTAGAACTTGCAAAAATCTACGAAACTAAAAATCCATTATGTGAATGTGGAAAACGTATGAAATCTGCAGGAAGTGGGAAAGGTTATAAATGCCATAAATGCGGTGCGAAATTAAGAGATGGTATTAAAGATGTCGTTGAAGTAAAAAGGAATATCAAAAAAGGATTCTATGAGGTACCTCCTTCTGCAAGAAGACATCTAAGTAAGCCACTTGTAAGAATGACCTAATTCATTTTTAACCCATTAATTTTATTTAAATTTCCATTTCACCAGGCAGCCTTGCCCAGTTAATCCAGAAATCTCCAAGAGAGTCGGATAATTTGATGAATGAATCATAATCACTGGGTTTAACGATAAAAGCATTTGCATGATAGGCATATGCACATAGCATGTCTCTTTCATTTCTGGATGCAGAAATAATTATCACTGGAATTAACTTTAAGTGATTGTTTGTTTTGACTTTTTTTAAGACATCAAAACCTCCAGTTGGAGGTATATTGATATCAAGTAGAATTATATCGGGTTTAGGGACATTAGTATACTTTTCCTGACGATTTAAGAAATTATTGGCTTCGTTGCTATTTTTAACTGAATAAAATTCATTTTGAAATGTTGATTCTTTAAATGCTTCTTTAAAGAGGCGAATATCTGCCGGATTATCCTCAACTAATAATATTTTAGTAAATTCAAGATCAGACATACCATCACTTTCTCAGTTTATTTAAGTTACAGAACAATATACGAACATCAAATCAACTTATTATTCTTAAGTTTACCTGGGTGTCATATTCAAATTAATTCAATCATTTACTGTCCGCATTCTGGCTTAATATTTGTATTTTATCCTATAAAAAGTTATTCCAAATATGATCGTCTATGAATATTATCACACCCTTTTCTGGTGCAAATGTACATACTATTATAATATATAGAAGTAGTGAATTGGATAAGAACTGATGTATAATTGAATCTAATCATTTTAAGTAATATTAATCTGTTATTTTATATTATTAGTAGATCTAGATCCTTTTCTAACTAGTCATTATCAACTTTTATCTAATTTTAACATGTATTAACACGTGATTTTTCAATTTGACTGTTTTTTCAGACTATATGATTAGTAAATGGATCAAAAAGTTTATCTTATGTACCTAGAATTTACGATCAATGATAACAGGAAAATTTGCAGATTTTATCACTGCAACTCATTATGAAAAACTCCCTAAAAAGGCCATAGATCAGGCAAAACTCTGTTTTTTAGACTTTTTAGGAGTAACCCTCAGGGGATCTAAAACCAGAAGTTCAATTGCAATAAATAATATCATAAAAGAAAGCAACGAATCCACAGTTATTGGCCATAAAAAAGCAAATACTCTTGATTCTGCTCTTGCAAATGGAATAGCTGCACATTGCCTTGATTTAGACGACGGACACCGATTTGCTCAGATGCACCCTGGAGCTTGTGTTATACCTGCAGCGCTGTCAACCTGTGAAGCTTACAACAAAAGCGGGAAAGAATTTATAAACTCGATAATTGCAGGATATGAAATTGCAATCTCCCTTGGAATTTTTGTAAATCCAGAGCATAGAAATAAAGGATTTCACAGTACTGGAACCTGTGGAATTTTCGGAGCTGCGGCTGCTGCATCCTACACGTTAAACCTTGACAAAACAGAAATAGTGAATGCCCTTGGACTTGCAGGAACTCAAGCAAGCGGCCTTTTAGAATCAGATCATTCTGGATCAATGGGAAAACATCTACATGCCGGAAAGGCTGCACAATCAGGTGTTTTATCAGCGCTTCTTTCAAAAGAAGGCTTCACTGGAGCATCCTCCATAATTGAGGGGAAAGAAGGGTTCATATCTGCAATGGTGAATGGTGATATTAACGATAAGAAACTGGAAATAGGGAATTTCCATATTCAGAATGTATATTTCAAAAAATACCCCATATGTAGACATTTACACTCTACAATTGATGCTGCTCTTGATATTTTAAATAAAAATAATATCAGAAAGGGAGATATACAGAAAATACTTGTTAAGACATATAAAATTGCTGCAAACCACGACAATTATCATCCAAAAACAAGAGAAGCGATAAGGCAAAGTTTACCAGTAAGTCTTGCAATAGCAGTGCAAAATGGAAATTTAAGCATTGATAATCTAAATACAGATGATGAAATAGCAAAAATTTCCAGTAAAATTGTCACTGAATGTGATGAGAATCTGGATGAATTGTACCCATATAAAAGATCATCAAAAGTAATAATTCAAACAGGAGATCACTCCTATACTGAATGTGTTGATTTACCAAAAGGAGAACCAGAAAACCAGTTTACCCCAAATGAATTAATGGACAAATTCATTGAATTGAATCCTGGTGTATCTGTTAATATTTTGGACATAGTAAATGATTTGGAAAATTATAACATGAAAGAATTAATGACAATACTCAATAATGAATTTAAAAAGAATAATTAACATATTCAAATTTAAAATTAATAAATTACGCTAATAGAAACGAAAAAGGGATAAGTGATAATGATGCAGACTAAAGAGTTTCTTAAAACTATTGGAATAGAAAATAACAATTTAAAAGAATCAAAAAAGAGATTTCCAGATGGCTCACAGTACAGGTTCGAAGTTCCGGGGATTCAGAAACCTGGCGCAATGGCCGCCCTTATTGATGCTACAGATAAATATGGAGTTGAAATTCACAGAGTAACCCAGACTAAAGGAATAATGCTCCTTACAGATTATGAGATAGAGCAGATGATGGACATCGCCAAAGATGCAAAGGTAGAACTTTTCTTAAGCGTTGGGCCGCGTGCAACCTATGATACAAGTGCATCTGCAAAAACAAAAGAAGGCATGAGAATTGGTTATCGATTAAGAGGATATGATAACCTTGTATATGCAATAGAAGATGTTAAAAGAGCAGTAGCCCTTGGAGTTAGAGGAATCGTAGTTTATGATGAGGGACTTCTCTGGACACTTGGAAAAATGAGGGCTGAAGGTGAACTCCCAAAGGACACTCACTTTAAAGTATCTGCCCATACTGGACACGGAAACCCTGCATCTGCAAAATTACTGCAAGAAATTGGAGCAGATTCATTTAATCCAGTAAGAGATTTACAAATACCCATGATTGCGTCAATAAGGAATGCAATTGACATTTCTATCGATCTCCATACAGAAAATCCCAAGTCATCAGGGGGATTTATAAGACACTACGAAGTCCCAGATATAATAAAATATGCAGCGCCAGTTTATCTCAAAACAGGTGGAGCGGTGGCTGGACATCATGGATGGGATACAACAGAGACACAGGCTGCAGAACGTATAAGGCAGGTCTCACTTGTTCAAGACATGATAAATAGATATTACGGCGATGCAGTAATGTCCAGGAAAGGTGCATCAGACTTAGCAATCCCAAAATAATTTTAGATTATCTAGAATTTAAAGTATATACCCAATTATCTAAAAATTGTACTTAGGAAGTGTTTATTGGATGGAAATAGTTAATTTAATCAGAGATGCAGTAATTGAAGCAAGTACAACTTTCAGGAAGGATCAGTTTGATGCTTATAAAAGAGCACTTGACATGGAAACTAATGAAAACACTTCCTGGATGCTTGAATTACTTGTAGAAAATGCTGAGATAGCAAATAAAAATAAAGTTCCCCTTTGTGATGATACAGGTATTCCCCATGTTTTAGTAGAAATTGGAGAAAATATCAGCCTACCTGCAAATTTCTTCGAAAATATAAAACTGGGAATAGAAAAAGGCCTTACTGAACTACCTGCAAGACCAATGGCCGTGCGCGGTAGTGGTATTGAAAGAATAGAGCAAAGTAAAGGACTGTATACTGATCCGGGAAAACTCACCCCTCCATCATTTATACTTGATAAAACTCGAGCAAATGGTGTGAATATTCATGTTTTAATGTTAGGTGGAGGCCCAGAGATTCGGGCAAGCACATATAGAGTTTTCCATAAGAGGGATAATAGAAAAGTATTTAATGAAGTTAAAACATGGATGAAATCAGAGGTCAAAATGCTTGGGTGCACACCATGCATCCCTGCTGTAGGCATTGGTAGAACTCATTTTGAAGCTTCGTCATTGATGATAAAAGCAATGGCATATGGAAATTTAAACGAACAATCCAAAATAGAAGAGGAAATAACAGAATCCATAAATAGTTCTAAAGTAGGTGCACTTGGAATTGGTGGTTCTGTAACTGCACTTGGATCTTTTGTTAAAATAGGTCCGCAGAGGGCAAGCGGTGTTAGAATTTTATCTATGAGACCCTGCTGCTGCGTGGAACCACGAAGATCGTCAGTATTTCTCCATTCCTCAATTCTGGAGTGATATATCATGGCAATTGGAAGAGAAACAATAGAAAACCTACTTAAACTTGGTAATCCCAAATGGAAGACCAGTATAACAAGCGTTGAACCAAATAAACTTAAAACTAGAGGATACCCCCAGGAGGATCTTATAGGCAATATATCTTTTTCTGAAATGGTTTATTTGCTCATAAAAGGAGAATTACCACCGGAAAGTGAATCAAAAATGTTTGAGGCAGTCTTAACTTCCTTTTGTGATCATGGTGTAACACCCCCAAGTACTCAGGCTGCAAGAATTATTGCATCTACAGGATCCCCAATGCACGCCTGCGTTTCAGGTGGGCTTTTAGCCTTTGGGAAACACCATGCCGGAGCCATAGAAAATGCTATGAAAACCCTTCAAGAAGGTGTTAAACGGTCACATGGAGACATAGAAGCAACTGCAAGGGAAATGATAAATGAATTTTTAGAAAGTGGAGATAAAATACCCGGCTTCGGCCACAGATACCACAATGAAGATCCAAGGGCTCGCAAACTTATAGAGCTTGCAGAAGAGTATGGTTGTACAGGAATACATACTGAACTTGCACTTACAATTCAAAGTATTCTTCTAGAGGAAAAAGGAATTAGAATGAATATTGACGGGGCGAATGCAGGTATACTGTCAGATATGGGCTTCGATTGGACTATTGGGACAGGAATGTTCATGATTGGAAGGCTTCCAGCACTCGTTGCACATATATATGAAGAACAAACCCGAGAAGCTCCTTTCAGGAAATTATTCGACACAGAAGAGATTTATTATGACGGTGTTGACGAACGCAGAATAATAAAAGAGGATGAAAAATAACATACTCCTTTATATACCTATTTATAAAGAAATCCTTGGAAAATTAAATAGTAAAAGATAAATATAACTGAAAATAGACTTTTGTTCATCATGGTGATTCAAAATGATGTCGATATCTGAAGCTATTACGACAATTAAGAAGGCAGAAAATGATGCCGATAAACTAATAGAGGATGCAAAGCAAAGATCCTCTAAAATTAAAGAAGAAGCAAAAGAAAAAACAGAGGCGCTTATTAAAAACGCTAAAGACGAAGCTCATGAAGAAACTGGAGACATAATCTTTAAAGCAGAAGATGAAGCTAAAAAAGAAACTCTCCAGATATCAAAACAAGCTGACGAGAATATAAACAAAACAAAAAATCAAGCAGCAGGTAAAGTTGATGAAGCTGTGGATGTCATAGTTAAAAATATACTTTAGCTGATTCTCGTTAGTTAAAAAAAGTGATAAAATGTTTAAGCCAGCGAGAATGAAAAAGCTTAAAATACTCACTTTAGATGCCTATTCTAATTCTTTGGTAAGTGCTCTTCAAGAAGAAGAAGTAGTTCAAATCCATGATATTTCCGAACGCATCCAGCAGGATGCAGAATGGAAACAAATTTTAAAGCCATCAAAGGTTACAGCCTATACTGGTAAAGTATCTTCTCTTCAAATGAAGGCCACTGGAATTGCCGATTTTTTAAAATCTGCAGAAAGAAAAGAAGGCGGTATTCTTGCGAGTGTTATGAGCATATTTAATCCTGAAGTACCTGAGAAAAGAGAGGTCGAAGATTTAGACACTGAAGCTTTAATAAAGCACGCAGAATCTATTCTCGGAGAAATAGAAGGACAAACAAAACCAATTGAAGAAAAGCTAGCTGCACTTGATGCAGAAAAAAGCGAACTTAATAATGCTCTCAATGTTGCAAATAAACTGAAAAATATTGATATTGATCTTAGTGATTTAGAAGAAACAAAATACACTGTTGCGGTAGCTGGAAGAATAGCCAGTGCTCAACTCGATGAATTCAAAAAAGAAGCAAGCTCAATAACAGACAAACTTGTTATTTTAGAGCACGCTGAAAAGGAAACAACAATACTAATTGTCATTACTTTAAAAGAACATGGTATTGAAATTTCATCAATTCTCAGAAAATTTGAATTCGAGCTGTATGACACTTCTGAACTTTCTGGAAAACCATCTGCAATAATTCAAAATGCAGAATCCAGACTTACTCAAATTGAAAGTGAAAAAACAGTTTTAATAGATAATCTTGCAGACATTGCAGAAAAATGGATAGCTGATCTTGAAGTATTGAAAGAACAGCTTGAAATTGAAAAAAACAGAAATGAAATATTTGCTTCATTTGGAGAAACAGAAAAAACTACAATGATAGAAGGATGGGTTACAACTAAAAATTTAGATAAAGCCCTTGATATCATTAAAAAAGCCAGTGATGGTCACTCAATTGTGGAAGTAACAGATCCAGAAGATGGAGATGATATTCCAATTCACCTGGACAATCCACGTTTTGCTAAACCATACGAATTATTTGTGCACATGTATTCCCCACCAAGGTACCTGGAAACAGATCCAACACTATTATTTGCGATAGTATTCCCATTTTTCTTTGGATTCTGTCTTACAGATGCGGGATATGGTATAATAGACGCCCTTATTGGTCTGCTTTTAATCTTCGGATTAGGTAAAGTCAATAAAGTAATGCGCAGTTTAGGTCTTATCCTTACTGCATGTGGTGTATGGGCAGTTATACTGGGTCTAGCTACGAACAGTCTATTTGGAGACTTTATTCCAAGATGGATTTACGGAGATGCATCTGGAATGGTTCCAACAACAATACCTATGTTCAATGCATTTTCATTCCCACAGAACATATTAATATGGGCATTACTTGTGGGTATTATATACACGATCATAGCATTAGCAATTGGAGCAATGGACAACATTAGAATGAAACAGTACCGAGAAGCAGTAGAAGGCCAGATAGTATGGCTAATTGTGTTTATCGCTATTGGATTCATAGCCGCAGGTTATATGTTCTTCGGTATGTGGTCAGTTGTTTTCGATATTGGTTTAGGACTATTCGTCGTAACCATGATAATGCAGTTCTATTTCAATAAGATATTTGGACTTCTGGATTATTCCGGATTCTTAGGAACCATATTATCTTATGCCAGGTTGCTGGCTCTCTGTCTTGCAACTGGTGGAATAGCAACCACAGTAAATATAGTTGCATGGGTTATTTTAGGTTTCGTTCCAGGTATAATTCCAGGAGCGGTAGGTGCAGGTATTGCAATGGTAATAGCAGTGATAGTAACCTTATGTGGACACACTGTAAATTGTGCATTCCAGACCCTTGGAGCATTTGTTAACTCAATGCGTTTACATTATGTTGAATTTTTTGGTCAATTTTACGTCGGCGGAAGTCAAAAATTCAGGGCTTTCCGTGCAAGAAGAAAACTTACTAAGTTAGGAGGTAAATAAGATGGTAGAAGTAGTTTTAGGACAAGCTTTAGCAGCAATAGGTGCGGGAGTAGCCGTAGGTTTTGCTGGATTAGGATCAGGTTTAGGACAGGGTATAGCAGCAGCAGGAGCAGTAGGTGCAGTAGCAGAAGATGAAAACATGTTTGCTAGAGGTATCATATTCTCCGCGTTATCAGAAACACAGGCTATCTACGGTTTCCTGATTGCTATACTGATACTCGTATTCTCTAAACTTATAGGCGGAGGAACACTCCCAGTTACTTCAGGAATAGTTGCCATCGGTGCAGGAGCAGCAATTGGTTTTGCAGGTCTCGGTTCCGGTATGGGTCAAGGTATAACTTCTGCAGCAGCAGCTGGTGCAGTAGTAGAAGACGAAGATATGTTTGCTAGAGGTATCATATTCGCAGCTTTATCAGAAACACAGGCTATCTACGGTTTCCTGATTGCTATACTTCTCATGGTATTCGGTGGACTTATAGGCGGATAAGGAGGCCAAATAAATGAGCGACGGGGCAGATAAAATTGTCTCAAGCATAATTTCTGAAGCTCAAAGCAAGGCTGACGTTATAATCCAGGAATCTGAAAAAGAAGCGGCTCTTATTGCTGAAGAAGGGCAAAAAGAAGCGGCTTTAGAAAAAGAAAAGATCCTGGAAAACGCTCAAAAACAGTCTGCAATGAAATATCAGCAGCTCATCTCGGAAGCTAAAATGAACTCCAGAAGAGCAGAGCTTGAGGCAAGAGAAGAATTAATAGAAAGTGCATTTAAACGTGCCGAAGAAGAATTAAAGAAAATTGCATCCACCGACAGCGGCGAATATAAAGAATCCCTTAAAAAAATCATAGCAGAAGCTTCTGTTGAAATTGGCGGGGGAGACTTAATATTATCATTAAAAGAAGATGATATTGCCAAGGTCAAAGATGTAATTCCTGCAATTGAAAAAGATATAGAAAAAACTACTGGCACTAAAACAACCTTAGAGATTGGAGAAAATATAAATACCATTGGAGGAGCAATCGTAAAAACCAAAAATGGAGAAATTGAAGTGAACAATACAATCGAAGCTAGAACGCTCCGGTTTAAAAAAGTTCTACGATCAGAGGTTGCAAAGGTATTATTTAGATAGGGGGAAACAGCATGGCGGATAGCATTACAGCACTAATAACATCACTGGGACTCCCTCTTGAAGCCTTTATAGGTATTGTAGTTATAGGCGGATTCATTATTGGGGCTATAGCAGTAATAGCCATAATAAGACCGGTGCTAGATTATTTTCCATATGCTTACCCTAATGCACGAGTAAGAGCAAGAACAGGAAGAATACTCGATGAAAAACAATTATCTGAGATTATCGAAGCAGATAACCTTGATGAGGTAAAAAATTATCTGAGAGGACTTCCTGAATATGCAAAATACATAGACCAATACCCGCTAGAAAAAGCTTTAGACACACAACTAGCGGAAACCTATAGTATGATGGCTGGAATGGCTCCAGACAATGTCAAAAAAGTGTTTAAAGTTTTACTTCAAAAATGGGACGTAAGGAATATCAAAAGCATAATTGCTGCAAAAGAAGCTGGTTTATCCAGAGAAGAAACTGAAACCCTTATAGTGCCATTTGGAGAGCTAAAAGATTCACTGGACAAACTGGTAGATACAAAAAGTATCACTGAAATTATCAACAGCCTTGAAGGGACAGCATATGCAAGTATTCTTGATGATGCCATGGCATCATACGAGAAAACTGGCATGATATTGCCTTTAGAAGCTGCACTTGATAAGTACTTCCTTGAAAACTTATTAGTCGCTGCATCAAACCCTTCAGATGAAAGTACTCGAGTTTTACACTCATTTATAGGTACACAGATTGATACAACAAGTTTAAGCATTATCTTAAGGGCAAAAGCTGAAGGTTTAAAATATGATGATATAGAACCTTACATCATTTCAAACGGCTATCAACTTAGAGAATGGAAACTGAAAGATCTGATGGATTCTGAAGACGTAAATGGTGTTGTAAACAGTCTCGAAGGGACAGATTATTCCAAAATCTCAGATGCTTTACCTGAATATACAAAAACAGGTTCCGTAGCATCACTTGAGGCAGCATTAGATGAACAGGTAAGAGAAACAGCCAAAGCATCAGCACTTGAGATACCATTCGGTATAGGTCCACTCATAGGTTTCTTAACTAAAAAAGAAAAAGAAATAAGAAACTTAAAGGTTATAACTCGCGCAAAAAGAGAAGCAGGATTCCCTAACTCAAAAATTAAGGAGTTATTAGTATGAAATCAAGTATAGCAGTGATTGCAGATCCAGATACAGTTACAGGATTTAAACTCGGAGGCGTAAAATCCGGTTACCCTGTCACAAATATGGAAGAAGCAGAAACTACCCTTGAAGAAGTTTTCAAACAGGACTTTTCAATCATAATAACCACTGAAAAGATTGGAGATGAACTGCGAAAAACAATTGATAGACTCACAAAAGCAAGCGCGTTACCTATGATAATTGAAGTACCCGATAAAACTGGTCCATCTGAAAGGAAGACTGATCCTATTGGGGAACTTATTAAACGAGTAATTGGGGTTGAGATGGTAAAATGATTACAGGAAGGATAATTAAAATAGCAGGTCCCGTTATTGTTGGAGACGGCATGAAGGGAACCCAGATGTATGAAATGGTTAAAGTCGGTGAAGAAGGACTTATCGGAGAGATAATCGAACTCGAAGGCGACACAGCAACCATTCAGGTTTATGAAGAAACTGCTGGTATCAAACCAGGGGAAAAAATTGAAAGTACCGGAGGGCCACTCTCAGTAGAGTTAGGTCCTGGAATTCTTACATCGATTTATGATGGAATTCAAAGGCCACTTGAAAATATTAAAGCCTTAACTGGAGACTACATTGAAAGAGGTGTAGCCGTTCCAGCATTATCTAAAGACAAAAAATGGAAATTTGTCCCAAAAGTAAGTGCAGGAGCACAGGTAAAAGGCGGAGACGTCATTGGTGAAGTTCAGGAAACTTCTTCCATAGTCCACAGAATTATGATACCTCCAAAAGTAGAAGGTACTTTAAAAAGTATCTCTGCTGAAGGAGAATACACCATAATAGAAGACATAGCTGAAGTGGAAACATCAGCTGGTGTTGAAAAAGTACAGATGGTACAAAAATGGCCTGTAAGGGTTGGAAGACCATACAAAGCAAAACTTGACCCAGATATACCACTGGTAACCGGTCAAAGAGCACAGGATACATTCTTCACAGTTGCAAAAGGTGGAACAGCAGCTATGCCTGGTCCATTCGGTTCAGGTAAAACTGTTACACAACAGCAGCTTGCAAAATGGGCTGACGCAGACATCGTTGTATACATTGGATGTGGAGAACGTGGGAACGAAATGACAGAGGTTCTAACCGAGTTCCCAGAACTTGAAGACCCAAAAACAGGAAAACCACTCATGGACAGAACAGTCCTTATCGCAAACACATCAAACATGCCTGTGGCTGCAAGGGAAGCATCTGTATACACAGGAATTACCATTGCAGAATATTTCAGAGACATGGGATACGATGTAGCTCTTATGGCTGACTCAACATCAAGATGGGCGGAAGCTATGAGGGAAATTTCAGGAAGGCTCGAAGAGATGCCTGGTGAAGAAGGTTACCCAGCTTACCTAGCATCAAGACTCGCTCAGTTCTACGAAAGAGCAGGAAGAGTAACCACAGTAGGTACAGAAGATAAAGTAGCATCATTAACAGTAGTCGGTGCAGTATCACCTCCTGGTGGGGACCTTTCAGAGCCTGTAACTCAAAACACTTTACGTATATCCAAGGTGTTCTGGGCACTTGACTCATCACTTGCAGATAAACGTCACTTCCCTTCAATTGACTGGCTGCAGAGTTACTCATTATATGTAGACAGCATCGCAGGATGGTGGAACACCAACGTAGGTGAAGATTGGAGAGAATTAAGGGATGAAGCAATGCTTTTACTCCAGAAAGAATCCGAACTTCAGGAAATCGTTCAGCTAGTAGGTCCTGATGCATTACCTGACAGGGAAAGAGTCACCTTAGAAACCACAAGGATGCTAAGGGAAGATTTCCTCCAGCAGAACGCGTTCCACGAAATAGACACTTACTGCGCACCAGCAAAACAGTACGGAATGCTTAAAACCATAGTCATGTTCCAGAAATACGCTACCGCAGCTCTTGAACGTGGCGCAGCATCCAACGAGATCATTGCACTCAGTGTAAAAGAAGACATCGGTAGAATGAAGTACATACCTGAAGCAGAGTTTGAAGCTGAGATTAAAGCAATTCAGGATAAGGTAATTAAACAAACTAATGAGGTATGAAAATGGATTTAAATATCAAAACAAGGGAATATACAACCGTTTCTGAAGTTTCAGGGCCTCTCATGATTGTAGAAGGTGTTGAAGATGTGGGCTACAACGAAATAGTAGACATAATAACACCTGCCGGGGACGCCAGAAGAGGACAGGTTCTCGAGGTACGTGAAGGTTTTGCGGTTGTACAGGTGTTTGAAGGTACAAGCGACCTTAACACAGCAACAACTAAAGTAAGATTTACAGGTGAAACAGCACATCTCGGTGTTTCCCTTGACATGTTAGGAAGAGTTTTCGGAGGTACTGGAAAACCTATAGACGGCGGTCCAGAGATCATCCCTGATAAAGAACTCGATATTAACGGGAACCCAATGAACCCAACAGCAAGAGAATTTCCAGCAGAATTTATACAGACTGGTATCTCAACCATAGACGGAACAAACACTCTTGTTAGAGGACAAAAACTCCCTATATTTTCAGGATCTGGATTACCTCACAACGACCTTGCAGCACAGATTGCAAGACACGCTAAGGTAGTAGGGGAAGAAACTGAATTTGCAGTAGTATTTGCTGCTATGGGAATTACCCACGAAGAAGCAAACTTCTTCATGAGAGATTTCGAAAGAACCGGAGCTCTCGAAAGAGTTACAGTTTTCATGAACCTTGCAGACGACCCTGCAATTGAAAGGATCATTACACCAAGGATGGCACTTACAACAGCAGAATACTTTGCTTTTGAAAAAGGAATGCACGTTCTTGTTATCTTAACTGATATGACCAACTACTGTGAAGCTTTAAGGGAAATTTCAGCTGCACGTGAAGAGGTCCCAGGAAGACGTGGATACCCAGGTTACATGTACACTGACCTTGCTTCACTCTATGAAAGAGCAGGTCGTATGGAAGGTAAAGAAGGTTCAATTACCCAGATGCCAATTCTTGTTATGCCTCAGGATGATATTACTCACCCAATTCCTGACCTGACCGGTTACATTACCGAAGGACAGATTGTATTAAGCAGAGATCTTTACAGGAAAGGTATTTACCCTCCAGTAGATGTACTCCCATCACTTTCAAGATTGATGAGTGGTGGAATTGGTGAAGGAAGAACAAGAGAAGACCACAGTGGTGTATCAGACCAGCTGTATTCAGCATATTCTGAAGGCCGTGACTTAAGAGACCTTATGGCGGTTGTTGGTGAAGAAGCACTTACAGAACGTGACCGAAAATATCTCGCATTTGCAGATGAATTCGAGAACAAGTTCGTTACAGAAACCAAAGATGAAGACAGAACCATCGAAGAAACACTCACTATTGGTTGGGAACTTCTAAGCTTACTTCCTGAAGCCGAACTTAAGAGGGTTAAAGCAGAGCATATTCCAAAATATCACCCTGCACATAAATAACCTCCTTTTATTTATTTTTATAAGAGGGATAAAAAATGGCACAAGAAATGTTAGAAGGAGTTAATCCAACAAGGATGGAACTTCTTAAACTTAAGGACCGTGAAAAGCTCGCAGTTAAAGGGCATGGTCTTCTTAAAGAGAAAAGGAATGCTCTCATAATGGAATTTTTCAACATACTGGAACGTGTAAAAGGTTCCAGAGATGAAGTTGAGAAAAAAATGGCAGAAGCATTTGAAGATCTCACAACTGCTCAAATTGTTATGGGAGACTTAGCTGTTAAAAAAGCTGCTGTGTCTGTTAAAGAATCCGTCAAAGTGGATATCGACTCACGGAGTGTAATGGGTGTTGTAGTGCCTATACTTGAAGCTGAAACTTCACAAAGAAACATGGTTCAAAGAGGTTACGGATTTGTGGATACTTCTGCCAAACTTGACGAAGCAGCAAGAAAATTCGAAGAATCAATTAATTTAATACTTGAACTTGCAGAAATCGAAAAAACCATTGTACTTCTTGCAGAAGAGATAGAGTCAACAAAAAGAAGGGTAAATGCGCTAGAGCACATAATCATTCCAAGAGTAGAAAATACAGTCAAGTACATCGAAATGCGGCTTGAAGAAATGGAAAGAGAAAACTTCGTAAGGTTAAAAATGATTAAAAAAGCCATGGAGTCATAAAAATGGTTAGGGTAATAGCAAGATTAGAATCAGTCCGGAAAGAGACTGAAGAATTCAAAACCCAAGCATTAGGCGATTTTAAGGTTGGAAACATCATTGGAAAAATGAGGGCCATAATTGCCGATGAAGATGTTGATTTTAAAGCTAACGAAGCTAAATCTATAAAGATCCAGAAAATCAAGATCCCTGAAAATCACGTGACATTCATATCTGCTTATGCATCCAACAAATACGGCCATGCAATAGCAGTTGGTGAAGAAGTTCATCTTCCAGTCAGCATGGAAAGAACAGTCGATTATGCATCATTTGTTGCAAACCTTGACGGGAATGTAAAAAAAGAAGATTTACTTGGAGTTTTAATCCTTTTACCAATAGAAATGATTAAATAAACTCCTATTTTTATTCGCTCAAAATTCCCTCAAAATTCGAAGAATTTTGGGGCCACAAACACGAAGTGTTTATTGGCTATGAATTTTGGCGCCCCAAAAACCATCAAAATTTTTCAATTTTGATAGTTTTTGAGGGTTTTTAGTTTTTAAGTTAATAATCCCTAAAATATACGCTGATTTTTTGTAAACATTTTCAAGAATGAGTTACATTTCGTTTTTTGGCTAAAATTTCTGGTCGCATATTTTTTAAAAAAATGTTGCTTAACAGTTATATCACATAAAACAAATAAACCTAATAAATGAAATTGAACTCTGATAACTTATTAAAAAAACAGGTAGTGAGTTTAAACAAGCATCTTCCGAGACGCCGAAAAACACTAGCTGAGCTTTTAGAAGAAGAAAGACCACATGTACTGGGTGCAGATGGTACAAGACATAGATTCAAGAATGTTGAGCTTGAAAAAATTGCAGGCATGATTGACAAGGAAGATTACAAAAGATTAAAACTTCCAATTTATATTGAAATTGAATCCATGACATCTGGCGCAGTAATTAAAGGGCCGTTAGAAACTCAAGTGGTTTGTAAAATATTAGAAATTGAGTCAGATCGCAAAAATGAAGTATTCATATACAGGCCACAGTTAAAAAAGCTTAGAAGTGATTTTCCAACAACTACACAGTATATTTTCCTTATAAGATAAGGGGAGGTAATAAAATGAGTGCCGATCCACTAGAAGACCTAATGAAAGATCCAGATAGACGTGCAAAATTATATTTACTATTTGTAGGAGTACAGATTTTAGTAACTATCATGATAGTCGTTGGGACACTGATATTTATCCTACGCCTTGTAGGTATAATTTAGATAA